>JABDDT010000053.1:0-22540 GCA_013287475.1 Bacteroidota bacterium | reverse complement strand
CTTTTTGATACTTCCGCTAAAAAATCATTTACCTGCTGATATAAGTCTGATTCAGGTATTCCGGGGATATTCACCCTTCTATATTCACTTCGGGCTCTAAGAAAAAAATCAGTAGTTTCGTCCCAAAGTCCCGATTCATGAAGTTTATTGTTTCGTCCTCGGCTTTGCTCAAACATTTACAGCAGATCAGCGGTGTTATCAGTGCAAATACTGTACTGCCAATTCTGGAAGATTTTTTATTTGAAGTAGAAAAGAACAAACTCACGATTGTTGCTACCGATCTGGAAACCGTGATGAAAGTTCATATGGAAGTGGAAGCACGGGAAACAGGCAAAGTTTGCATACCTGCAAAGATCCTGTTGGATTCACTTAAAAATATTGCAGACCAACCTTTGGCATTTACTATCGATAAACAATTTTCAGTTGAAATCACCAGTGATAACGGCAAATACAAAGTGATGGGTGAAAATCCCGATAATTTCCCCAAAGATCCTTCAGCAGACGAAACAACTTCATTTGAAATTCCTGCTTCTGTACTTGCTACTGCCATCAACAAATCCCTGTTCGCGGTCAGCAACGATGATCTGCGTCCGGCAATGACAGGAGTTTTGGTGGAAATGAGTCCCTCATCGATTCAATTTGTAGCAACGGACGCACATCGTCTGATACGCTTTAAAAGATCAGATATTTCCAGCACGAGAACGGAATCCCTTATCGTTCCAAAAAAACCTTTGAATTTATTAAAGTCAACACTTCCCAATTCTGATGAACTGGTAAAACTTTCATACAACAGCAATCATTTATTTGCGAATTTCGGAGAATTGCAAATGAGCTGCCGCCTGATAGACGCGCGCTTTCCTGATTACAAAGTTGTAATACCGGCTGACAATCCATATAAACTAACGGTTAACCGCAGTGATTTTCAGGGTGCTCTTCGAAGAGTAAGTGTATTCAGTAATAAAAGTACCAACCAGGTCGTACTAAGTATTCATGGCAGTGAATTACAACTCGCCGCGCAGGATGTAGATTTTTCTTTTGAAGGAAATGAAAGAATGAAGTGCCAATATTCGGGTGAAGATATGTCTATCGCCTTTAATGCACGGTTCCTGATTGAAATGCTGAATGCAACAGCTTCAGATGAAATCCGTGTGGAATTGTCTACACCTACAAAAGCGGGAATTATTAAACCGGTAGAGCAGGATAAAGCAGAGGACCTGCTGATGCTGGTCATGCCCTTAATGTTAAATAGTTAAACGGATTTAATTCTTGTTACACAAAAACTGAAAAGGCTTCAGCTCCTGTTGCCTTACAACACGTTGAATATAACGGGTTCCTCTTAAAATTTTGTAACTGTTGAGATCAAAAACTTCGTGAGCGTCACAAAAGGTTTCGAGTGTTTCGTACTGGAAAAGGAGATCATTTAATTTTTCGAGTTCACAAGCCATGAACTGCTCAGTAACGAATTCATCTTTCATAAGAACAAGTAAATCTCTGTCAGGTGTTTTCATTGCAATTAGATTTTAGTATCCGACCATACCCTTGTTGACGCCACAACCACATTTTTTACTGCTTCCTCCAATGTGATTGTTGGAATTACAACCAGCGCTTACAATTGTAATCATAATTAATAAAAAGATCAATAGGGTAAGCGGATTTTTCATAGATTTCATTGCTCTAATTTATAAAAATTTGCGGTTAATTGCAGGTTTTTGTCCCAGTTTTAGAAATTTTATATGATTCAAAAAGGGCCGGTTTCCGTGCTCCTTGCACCCCTGGATTGGGGCCTTGGGCATGCAACACGCTGTATCCCAATAATTAATGAGTTAATCCAGCAGGGAGCACGGATAACGATCGCGGCCAGTGGGGGTCAAAAAGCTCTTTTATTAGAAGAATTCCCTCAGCTTGAATTCGTTGAAATTCCTGGTTATAATCTACGCTTTAAAAGGGGTGTTGTATTAAAATGGGCCCTCATATGTCGGATCCCTATTATACTGAAGCGAATAAAAAAGGAAAATAAATGGCTTGAAGATTCAGTTGAGAAACTTAAAATACATGCAGTTATTTCCGATAACAGATACGGTCTTTTTCACAAAAAACTTTATTGTGTTTTTATTACGCATCAATTGAATATTCTATCAGGATGGAGATCTCATGAATCAGTTGGCGGTTGGATAGATGATAAGATCAGGAAATGGAATTATAAGTTCATCAGGAAATTTTCTGAATGCTGGATACCGGACCTGGCAGAAAATAATTCTTTATCAGGAGAGCTGTCTCATCCAGTAATACTTCCGCCCATTCCTGTGAAATATATCGGGCCTTTGTCGAGGTTTAAAAGGGAAGAAAAAAAGATGATAAGTAATTCACTACTGATTCTTATTTCCGGACCCGAACCACAAAGAACAGTATTTGAAAATATTTTGTTCCGACAACTGATCCTCTCCACTATGGAAACAGTTGTTGTCAGAGGTTTGCCAGGATCTAAACTTCCCAACCCGATTACAAGAGAAAGATTAAAAATATTTAATCATCTTCCGGCGGACAAACTGAATGACTTAATGAACACGTCGGAATTTATTATTGCAAGAAGCGGATTCAGTACAATTATGGACCTTGTTACATTAAAAAGGAATGCCATTCTGGTTCCTACTCCCGGACAAACAGAACAGGAATATCTTGCCCATTATATGCATGATAAAAAATGGATGTATAACGCTCCCCAAAAAAATTTCAATCTTGAAAATATTTTGAGCATATTTCGGAAAATAAAACTGAATTTACCCGGAATACCTGAATCAGACTTATATCAGCAGGTAAATGATTTTTTAGCGGAAGTATCAAAAAGAGACAGGGATTAATCTTTACTCGGGCTTGTAAAAAAACAAAAAAGTATTGTTTGTCCTGTTAAAATCTTTCCAGGAATCGATCTCAGAAGTCACAGCAAACACACTGCAGGTAGGCATATGGCTGATTTGGGCAGCGCAGAGTGAAGAAGCAAATTCTGTAATGCCAGGATTGTGAGAGAAAAGTGCGATATGTTGGTACTTATCTTCTAATTCATGGATTAATTCCATGAAGTTTTCCTGGGAGGCATGATATAATGTTGGAATGAAAGATATCTCTTTCAACTTACGGTTATACTCGGCAACAAATAATTCTGCAGTAGTTTTCGCACGTACAGCCGGACTGGATACAAATTGATCTATCTGAACTTTCTTTTTAAAAAGCTTTTTACCCATCTCAGCTGCTTCACGAAATCCGCGGTCATTTAAAGGACGATCAAAATCTGAAGACACATCGTATGTATGCGAACTTTTTGCATGTCTTACTAATATTAAAGTTTTCATTTCACAAATTATTTGCATGAAAAATTATCCTGAATATTGTCATCACATATAAAGATCTGTTCATAAATCATTTATTATTATCTGATCGAGTGAAAATACGAGCTTGTTTCATTATATGAAGGTAAAAAATCGGGCCACAATAGTGATTTTCCGTGGACTTTTACGAAATCCCGATTATTTTTTTTATTTAGAGTTTATACAATAAAAAACATCAGTTAATTCATTGTTTAAATGAGAATCAAATAATATTTTAGTACCAGATCCGTTTTTGAAATACCCTAGAAAAACCCAACCATGCGAAACAAATATCGTGTGTTATCCGTAGCCCTGTTGCTGTCATTCTCTCCCATTTTACATCCCGGAAATGGATTGATGGCAAGTCCAATTAAGAGAAATCCGGCGCCGATTACACTTTCCCACAATTCCGTTGAATTTGAAGCTGAAGTAAGCAATTTGTACTGCCAGATGAATCTGGAGGAATCCGGCCTTCACCGTGAAGTATTTGAATATGCTTATATAGGATACCTACGTTTGCTCGAAGAACACAAAATCATGAAGAGCAATATTATCACTATTTGTGATTTTAGTCAATCATCAAGGAATCGCCGGTTATATGTTGTTGATCTGGAAACCAGAAAAATACTCATCAACACATTTGTTGCTCACGGACGACGTTCAGGAGGTGAGTATGCGAATAAGTTCTCTAATAAATGGAGCTCTCATAAAAGCAGCCTTGGATTTTATGTTACTGAATTAACATACACAGGTAAACATGGCCTGGCATTGAAAATTCACGGTCTGGAAAAAGGATTCAACGACAAGGCCGACAGGAGAAACATAGTTATACATGGTTCAAAATATGTCGGCGAGAAATTTATTCAGTCGAATAAGTTTAATGGCAGAAGCTTTGGTTGTCCTGCCATACCGAATGAAGATGTGAGGGAAGTAGTTGAAGATATGAAGGGAGGATCCTGCTTCTTCATTTATCACCCAACGAAAAAATACCTGACTGGTTCAAAAATATTAAATGGTTAACCGGACGTAAACTCCGATGGTTTGAAGGTGAAAAAGTCCAATTTAGGTTCGTACCCTATGATTGGGCTTTTCTTTTTATTTAATGTGAATAGAAATCCTCTCTCCGGTCCTGTCAAAAATTATTTGCTTTTTTGGGCGAATATTTAAATAAACCATGAAACCATTTGGGCAATGACTCCAACTAAAAACCCACTGATCATTTCGAAACGATTATGAGCTCCCAGGATCAGGCGGGATGAACAAACAATGCCGGCAATTAATATTGGAATTGTAAGATAAAGGCCGGATGTATATACATCCTGCCGGCTGAAGAGAATCGCAAAACTAACAAGTCCGCCCATGGCAACTGCATGGATGCTGACCTTATAAAAAATCGTACACATCCATGCGCCACAGACAGCGAGAAAAGTGCCGAGTATAAAATGAGCAGCTACCGGCGGTGTATCCGGCAGATTTCTAAATACATAACTCGCCCAAAAATAAAAAAACATGGTTACTATAAAACCTACCAGCCTGTCCTGGCGATTTTCAAGCGACAGACTCTTTATCAACTTAAGCCGCCACGCTATGAACAAACTGAAGCAGGGAAAAAAAATCGTAAATAATATAATGCTCAACATGCGCAGATTTTTGGTATGTGGATCAACACCTTCAAAAACTGACGGATGTAAATAAATCAGAAAGGATAATATATATGCACTGATAAGAATAGGATGAAACAGGATTGAAAAAAAATGAGCAAAGAATCGAAGACCCCGGGATGGATGAGGTTCCGTTGCTGATGCTGTTGAAGATTGATATGCTGGTAGATTCATTGGTTTGCGGTTGACTGATGACGGATGACCGGCTCTTCATTGGCGTTCAGCGTTAAGCTTTAGACATTTCACAATTCCCTTCTGAGTCTTGCTACCGGAATGTTCAGTTGTTCGCGGTATTTGGCAACGGTTCGCCGGGCAATATTATATCCTTTTTCCTGTAGCAGCTCGGTTAACCGTTCATCGCTCAATGGTTTCTTTTTACTTTCATCTCCAATAAGGTCGCTTAATATTTTTTTCACTTCGCGGGTAGAAACTTCTTCTCCACTGTCTGTACTTAGGGATTCGCTAAAGAAAAATTTCAACCGGTAGGTACCAAATTCTGTTTGCACAAACTTACTGTTGGCTACGCGGCTCACCGTGGATATATCCAATCCGGTCCGTTCTGCAATATCTTTCAGGATCATCGGTTTGAGGGAGGTTTCATCACCCGAAATAAAAAATTCATGCTGATAATCCATAATGGTCTGCATGGTGTTTACCAGCGTTTGCTGCCTTTGTTTAATGGCATCTATAAACCACTTTGCCGCGTCAATTTTTTGTTTGATAAAGAGCACGGCCTCTTTTTGTCTTTTATCTTTTTTTGCCCCACGATCATAATCCTTCAGCATATCGCGGTAACCATCGCTGATACGCAGGTCAGGTGCATTCCTTGAATTCAGTGTAAGTTCCAGTATTCCCGCGTTATTGAAAATAAAAAAATCAGGCACGACATAACCCTCGCCTTTGCCGGAACCGCCAAGATTGCCGCCAGGCTTGGGATTCAGCTTTATTATCTGGCGTATGACATCCCGGAATTCTTCTTCAGTAATATTTAATCCGCGCTGAATCTTATCGTAATGTTTCTTGGTGAATTCATCGAAATATTCTGAGAGTACACTAATGGCCAGCTCCACGCTTTTTGTTTCATTCTTTTTCCTTTCCAGTTGAAGCAGTAAACATTCCTGAAGGTTTCGCGCAGCAACTCCCGGTGGATCGAATTGTTGAATACGTTTTATAATGGATTCTACTTCATCTTCTGAGCTTTCTATATTTTGTCTGAAGGCCAGATCATCCACTATTGATGTCGTTTCGCGACGCAGATAACCATCGTCATCAATACTTCCAACAATCTGTTCAGCTATTTTGCGCGTCCGGTCATCGAGTTTCAGCATTCCCAGCTGGTCCAGCAGAATATCATAAAAACTCGTTTCAAGTTTGTGCGTAACAGATTGTTTGTCTTCCGCATCGGGATAATTTTCATCCCTTAGCCTATAATCAGCCACATCATCATCATGATCATTCACGTATTCGCTGATGTCGATATTATCATATTCATCCTGAGTTCCTTCTGGTTCAAAATCTTCTTCAGCAGTTTCGAATTCATCCTTGGAATCTTCCGTTAAGCCGTCATCATGATCCTCTTCTGCAACTTCCAGAGCAGGATTTTCTTCCAGTTCTTCTTTGATCCTTTCTTCAAGATTGGCAGTAGGTACCTGCAGAAGTTTCATGAGCTGAATCTGCTGTGGGGATAATTTTTGGAGTAATTTCTGCTGTAATGCTTGACTTAATGCCATCTTTGAGGGGTTAATGTCAGAAGGGGCAATTTGAAAAAAATCTGCCCATTCCACAAAAATCGCGCCGTAAATTTACATACATTTATGAAGAATCGACCGCAACGTCTTATTTGTTTTCTTGTTGTCTGGTTGACAATGTTTTCCTGCATTTCGGGGGAAGGGCAGATAATATTGAAAAAGACGGATTTGCCACGAGATTTTAAACATTTGTGGTTACCGGGAGCAAGTGCCGGGGCTGGGCATATGGAGGCAAGATTATGGAACCTGCATGGTCATTTAGATCTTTCTTGGGGGGCAGTTTTGGCAAGATCCGTGACCACAGGCCAACAATATATGATTATCCCTTCTGACATCTATTATATCCAGTCTGGCTTCTTCTGTAAAAGAGAGTGGGAAATGGAAAAAGCGACCCATATTCCTTTACGAATCAGGCTAGGCTCGCTTGCTGATTGTAACGCGCTTGAGGGGAAGCACTAGCCAGCACTTTTTTTATGGCGGTTGCGAGACCGGATGCCTTTTCCCGAAGCTGATCTTCTGTCCAGGACAATCCAATGGCCGTACTGATGCAGCATCCCATCACTTCGTCGCTTCTGCTGAAATCCTGGGTATTGAGCTTTTTAACAGCAGTAATCTGATCGGAATTCAGGCGATTGAGGGTTTTATCAGTTTTCAGATGATCCCATTTGCGGATATAATGCCAGTTATGTTCAAACCAGTAGAAGTTTCCCCCAAAGATCTGCCTTGCTTTCATTTCTGATACGACTGCCTCGGTCAATTCCTGACTGGGCATGAACCAGCTAAGAAAAGTATGGCTATCACCAGCGGGATCGGGTATGGTCCGGAATTTTACTCCTGGTATTTTTGCAAGTTCTGCCTGCAAAAACAAATGATTTTTCTTTTGAATGGAAAGAAAGCTATCCAATTTGCGAAACTGTGCCAATCCGACGGCAGCATGTAATTCTGAAATCCTATAATTATATCCGATGAAAGGATGCTGCTCTGCGCCACGGTCATTTCCTATATGATCATGTCCGTGATCAGTATAGCCGTCACAATTTGTATAAATATTTTTATTATTTGTTAAAACAGCGCCGCCTTCGGCACAGGTAATGGTTTTAACGAAATCGAACGAAAGTGTTCCTGCATCGCCAATGGTACCAAGATATTTTCCTTTATAGGAAGCCCCGATACTCTGACAGGCATCTTCCAGTAAAAGAAGTTTATGGTCGCGGCAGATTTCCTGAATTATATCCATATCAGCCATACTACCGCACATATGAACAGGCATAATGCAGCGCGTAGCGGGCGTCAGGGCTTTTCTTACGGAAACAGGATCCATCGTCAATGAATCATTTACATCAACCAGGACAGGTACAGCACCTACACTGAGAACGGCTTCAAAACTGGCAACAAATGTGAAAGAAGGCATGATTACTTCGTCGCCGGCTCCAATGCCTAAGGCAGCGAGAGCAGTTGTAAGCGCAGAGGTCCCGCTGGAAGTCAGCTGTGCATATCCGCAATTCAACCTTATGCAAAGCGCCTGTTCCAGTTCGCGGGATTTCCAAATACCTTTACGTGCTGCATCAAAGCCGTACCGCATGAGGATTCCGGTAGATAAAACATCGTTTACTTCCTTGCGTTCTTCTTCACCAAAAAATTCAAATCCTGGCATGATTGGGTATGATTATAGATGTAAATCAAATATGCTACCAAAGTTAAAATCTTTTATAATGATGGCCTTATTAATTGCATCGCTTTGCATGATAAGCGCACAGGTTAAACCAACCTCCGAATCTTTAAATAAAAAAACCTGGTCCATTTCAGATCTTGAAGGAAAATGGTATTTGCAAATCACTCCAGTAAATGATTCTTCGAATAATCGTATACCTGAGATTCAGTTCGATATAAAACAAAACCGGTTTTCGGGAACTACCGGATGTAATCAGATGTCAGGTAGTTTTGAGGTAACTGACAGTACCCTGCATATAGATGATAAAATGATTACGACAAGGATGTTCTGTCCTGGCTACGATGAAACAACCTTTTTGCATAAATTATTGAAAATTGATGGATACCATTTTAAAAATGGCCGGCTCATTCTGACTTCAAAAAACGATATAATCTCCCAGTGGAGCCGTAAAAAACTCGCACGCATTTAAAACCCTGAAGTGCAGGGTCAATTAAACTTTCCAGGAATAATTTAACTCGTGGTTCTGCCAACAGCAGTTCGTAAATTGCAAGCATGCAGGATTATCTTAAAGGATTGAATGAGGCACAGAAAGAAGCTGTTTTGCATATAGACGGTCCCCTGATGATTATAGCCGGCGCGGGAAGTGGTAAAACAAAAGTGCTGACAACAAGGATTGCTCATCTGCTTTCAAATGGTGTGGATGCGTTTAATATACTGGCCCTCACTTTTACCAACAAAGCGGCAAAAGAAATGAAGGAAAGGGTTGAACGCATTCTCGGAAATAATGAAGCCAGAAACCTCTATATAGGTACATTTCACAGCGTTTTTGCCCGGATTTTGCGGGCAGAAGCACCCAAACTGGGCTATCCTCACCATTTTACCATCTATGATACCGACGATGCAAAGAGCGTTGTGAAAACCGTTGTGAATGAACTTAACCTCGACGATAAACACTACAAACCCAATATCGTTTATAACCGAATTTCGCAGGCAAAAAACGGACTGATTTCACCTGCGGAATATGCATCGGATTATTATATCCAGCAAGAAGACACACGCAGCAACCGTCCTGCTATTGCACAGATTTATGAAGCATATGCTAAACGTTGTTTTAAGAACGGTTCGATGGATTTTGACGATCTGTTATTGAAGTTTTATGAACTGTTGAAAAATTTTCCGGAGAGTCTTCATAAATACCAGCACAAGTTCAAATATATTCTGATCGACGAATTTCAGGATACAAACCCCGCCCAGTATGAAATAATAAAATTACTGGGTGCGGTATACGAAAATGTTTGTGTAGTAGGTGATGATGCCCAAAGTATTTATAGTTTTCGCGGCGCAACCATTGAAAATATTTTACAGTTTCAGAAAGATTATGAAGATGTAAAAGTGGTCAAGCTGGAACAGAATTACCGGAGCACACAAAGTATTATAAAAGCTGCCAACGAAGTGATCAAACATAATAAGGGACAGATTCCGAAAAACCTGTGGACGGAAAACCTGGAAGGTGAAAAGATCCGCCTCGTAAGAACGATGACCGACAACGATGAAGGGAAATTTGTTGCCGATACCATCCAGGAACAAAAACTTCGCAATCATTTTAATAACCGTGATTTCGCTATTTTATACCGAACCAATTCTCAAAGCCGGGCATTTGAAGAAAGCCTGCGAAGAATGGCTATTCCTTATACTATTTACGGTGGTATCAGTTTCTACCAGCGTAAAGAAATTAAGGATTTTATTTCTTATCTGCGGGTAATTGTAAATCACAATGACGAAGAATCTTTAAAAAGAATCATCAATTTTCCGGCCCGCGGTATTGGAAAATCCTCGCTGGATAAGGCTGTACTCCTGGCCAATGAAAAAAATATTTCCATGTGGGATGTGCTTAGTAACGCATCTTCCATGGGATATAAGGCTGGCACACTGGAAGCCATTGAACAATTTGTTCAGATGATAAAAAGTTTTGCGAGTATGCTGAATACGAAAAATGCCTATGAAGTAGCTATGCATGTCGGCAAACAAACAAATATCGTTAAAGAATTATTCAATGATAAAACTACGGAGGGTCTTGCCCGTTATGAAAATATCCAGGAGTTACTGAACAGTATCAAGGAATGGGTTGATGATCAACAAAATCGCAGCATCATTGATGAAGATGGAATATTGATAGATACTGCAGATACACAGGAAACACAAAGAGGCCGGGCAGGACTTTCTGGTTATTTACAGCAGATTACTTTACTCACTGATACAGATCAGAAAGATCCGGAAGCAGATACGGTTAAACTGATGACGATTCACTCAGCGAAAGGCCTGGAATTCAGTTGTGTATTTGCCGCTGGTTTGGAAGAATCTCTTTTCCCCAATGCCATGTCCATCAACACTAGGGAAGAACTCGAAGAAGAAAGACGTCTTTTTTATGTTGCGATCACTAGGGCTAAACATAAACTCTGGATAACATATGCCAACTCCCGATACCGCTTTGGAAGTGTGATACAAAATGATCCCAGCAGATTTATTGAAGAAATTCCGGAAGATCAGATGGACCGCAGTTATGCCGGCGGAGGAATAAAAAATCAAATCGGTTCATGGACAGGCAGACCAGCCTACGATCGCCTCAACAGGGGTTATGGTGCAAACGACGGGTCTTCAACAAAAAGCCACGAGCCATCCAAACCTGGTTATATTTCTTCTTCGGCTAAGACGCCAGCACCAGTTCATATTCCTTCCCAGGATTTTGCACCCAGTGATACGAGTGATCTCGCCGCAGGAGATAAAGTGGAACATCCGAAATTCGGATTTGGTGAAGTGATCCGTATGGAGGGATCAGCACATAATCCGATAGCAACGGTAAACTTCAAGCTCGGCGGTGAGAAAAAGATTATGCTCAACTACGCGAAACTTAGAATAATTAAAGACCAGTAAATGTCAGGACTATAGCATGCTGTGAGCATTCCGTTGTCAAACAGGTGAAGGGTCCCTATAAGGTCTCTATAAACTTCCTGTAAGGTCTCTAATTAAGACTCCTATTTTAACTTCAGCACTTCGGCAACCGTCTTTTTTTCACTGCCGGAAAATATCTTTTTTCCTGAAATAATGACGGGCCTTTTCAAAAAAGTATATTCCTCAAGGATCAATTCCCGGTAGTCTTTTTCTGTAAGTTTTTTATTCCTCAGCCCCATGGATTTATATTTCAGGGCTCTCCTGCTGAAGAGCGCCTCATAACTGCCGATCATATTCTTCATCTCATCCAGTTGTTCAGGAGTGATCTTATCTTCTTTTATGTTCTGATTGATAAATCCTTTTTTATTCAGATCAGCATCTTTGATAATCCGTTGACAGGTACCACAGGTTGCAACACAATAGACTTTTTTCATTGGGACTAGTTATCGGTTTAATAGCAATTTCTGAAACTCAAGTGAATCGCCGTTAAAGACATCGAAATCAACAATTGTATTACAACCATTTACCCTTCCTTTTTCATTATGCTGCCAGAAACTCCAGCTCCTGTAAATGCGGGGCTGTGAAGGCTGAAGGTAATGCGCAGCCCACAAAAGGTAACCATCGAAATCGTCTTTCAGGTACTTTTCATAAAAATCAACATTGGTATAAATAATGGGTGCCGTTCCATAATACGTCTGTACGGTTTGAAGCCATTCTTTTACACGCTGCCTTAATTTATCAGGGGGCACTCCATAAGTTTGTTCAATATCCAGCACGGGTGGCAGATCTCCCGGCAGAAGGGTTACCGAATTGATAAAATTCTCTGCCTGCGCTTTTCCACTTTTGGTTGCAAGAAAATAATGATAAGCGCCACGGATCAAGCCGGCTTCCCTGATTTTTTTCCAATTGCGGCTGAACATCTGGTCCTCATTTCCCAATCCTTCCGTCGCTTTCACGAATACAAAACTGATATGCACATCCTGTACCTGCATATTTTTTACAGATTGCCAGTCGACGACTTCCTGATATTTGGAAACATCAATTCCATGAACTGAATAATTCACCGGGATATCGATGCCGAACTCAGGGTATTCTACAAATGATGTTCTTTTTTGAATTACCCATTGAACGATTATCACAATCAACATGATGATAATAGCGGTACTGAACATGAAAACGATAATCTTCCAGATCCTGCTCTTCTTTTTGGCCATTACGATAAATAAACGTTTGCAAATATAATCAGCCGACAGACGAAATACCAGTCTAAGAGCTTCCGGCTTTCCACATTTAAAACTAATTTTACTCAGTATATGACAAATTTCAATCTGAATGATACAATCAATCTTTTTTCCAAGCTGAGTATCCGACGCTTCTGGAACGGGACGCTTGTATTGTCCAGTTATTATTTGAGTAAATGGACACGAAAACCGATTCAATGGGGCGTTCCTGTATCCATTTCTTTCGAACCCACTACAAGCTGTAATCTGCGATGTCCGGAATGTCCCAGTGGACTCAGGTCATTTACGCGCCCGCGGGGTATGCTGGAAATGAATTTTTTCCGGCAGATGATCGACCAGCTGGCACCTGAATTATTATATCTCACTTTTTATTTTCAGGGAGAACCCTATCTGAATCCTGATTTTCTTGAAATGGTAAAATATGCCGTTTCAAAAAAAATCTACACGGCCACATCAACAAACGGTCATTATCTTACTGAT
The DNA here is from genome assembly GCA_013287475.1 of Bacteroidota bacterium. Lineage (GTDB taxonomy): Bacteria > Bacteroidota > Bacteroidia > Chitinophagales > Chitinophagaceae > Puia. Next base: position 9,427 of record JABDDT010000053.1, on the reverse strand, counting down.
GAAAATGCACGCATGACGGTGGAAAGTGGTCTGGACCGCCTCATCATTTCACTCGATGGTACTACGCAGGATGTATATAGCCAATACCGTGTGGGCGGCGAACTGGAAAAAGTGATGTCCGGAACAGCCAATATAGTAAAATGGAAAAAGAAACTTAATAGTAATACACCTTATATATTCTTTCAGTTCCTGGTAGTAAGACCTAATGAACATCAGCTCATGGAAGCAAAAGAACTGGCAAAGAAAACTGGCGTAGATGGCATCCGGTACAAAACTGCGCAGATATATAACTATGCCAATGACCCGAATCATCTTATTCCACAACATACCACTCTTTCGAGGTATAGAAAAAAAACTGATGGAAGCTACGAATCAAAAAACCCGATGCAGAATCATTGCTGGCGTCTCTGGCATTCACCTGTTATTACCTGGGACGGACTTGTGGTGCCCTGTTGTTTCGATAAAGATGCAAAACACCGGATGGGTGATTTGAAAAATAAATCTTTCAAAGAAATCTGGAAACAACCGGAATACCTCGATTTTCGCAGGAAGATTTTAAAAGGCAGGGCAGAAATTGATATTTGCGCTAATTGCAGTGAAGGAGTAAAAGTGTGGGGAGACTGAAGAAAGTATGGGAGTGTGGGGGATTAAAGTTTATCAAATTATTTTATGAGTTTAGAGGAAGAAATTCATCAGAAAGTATTTCGCTCGGAATATCAAAAATCAACCATTAATCTCATTTATACTTATAATTGGCTGAATGAAAAAGTGAGTAAACTTTTTGAGCCCTTCGACATCACACAGCAACAGTTTAATATTTTACGCATACTGAGAGGCTCCGGCCAACCCCTATCTACGCTGCAGATAAGACAAAGAATGCTGGATAAAATGAGCGATACAAGCCGCATAGTGGACAGGCTAATAAAAAAGGGATTGGTTAAAAAATCAATTTGTCATGAAGACCGGCGATTGGTAGACATACTGCTTACCGACAAAGGAAAAAAACTATTACAAACAATGGATGGATTAAATGATGAAATGGAATCGATATTTAAATACCTCAGCGAAGAGGAAGCACGTCAATTGAATTTTCTTCTCGATAAAATAAGATCGGGTGAAAACGGACAGGAAGAAAAATCTGCAGAAATCCCTATTACCGGATAGATGACCATGAAAAGATTCCTCCTTGTTTTTCTGTTATTCTCATTCCGCATTGCATTTTCCCAACCTAAATATGAATTCAGGGCTGTATGGATTGCAACTGTTGATAATATTGACTGGCCCAGTGCAGGCGATTACAGCACTGAGCAACAAAAAGCCGAATTTATTCGTCAACTCGACATGCATCAGCGCAATGGAATGAATGCTGTAATTGTTCAGATCAGGCCGGCCTGTGATGCATTTTATCCTTCATCCATTGAACCGTGGAGTGAATGGCTTACCGGTAAACAGGGCAAAGCGCCCATTCCATTTTATGATCCTTTGGAATTTATGATCAGCGAGACCCATAAAAGGGGCATGGAATTTCATGCCTGGTGTAATCCATACCGGGCAGTCTTTCAGGTAGCACGTACAGTTGTTACATACAAGAGGGTTGGTCATAAACGACATCGTATTGTTAAACATATCAAACAATCATCCATTGCTCCGAACCATGTAAGTAAAATGCATCCAGACTGGATCATAAAATATGGTGATACAAAATATCTTGATCCGGGCAATAAGGATGTGCAGGCTTATGTTAATTCTGTCATCAGGGATATGCTTAGCCGTTATGACATTGATGGGATTCATTTTGATGATTATTTTTATCCTTACCGGATCGGATCTGTTGAATTTCCAGACGACACTTCTTTTGCGAAATTCGGTCAGGGTATGGATAAAGAAACCTGGCGAAGAAGTAATGTGGATTCAATCATTGTCATGCTGAGGCGCACTATAAGTGAGGTGAGGAAAACCTGTAAATTCGGAATCAGCCCTTTTGGTGTATGGAGAAACCAGTCGAGAGATTCACTGGGAAGCGATACACATGCAGGTCAAACCAACTATGATGATCTTTATGCGGACATTCTGCTCTGGTTGAAAAATGGTTGGATCGATTATGTGGTGCCGCAGTTGTATTGGGAATTTGAACAAAAAAATGCGCCATTTGGTATTCTGCTTGACTGGTGGAACAGGAATCATTACGATCGCCCCTGTTATATCGGTCTGGGTATTTACCGTGCGGGTTCGAATATATATTGGAAAGACAAGGACCAGCTTCCCCGTCAGCTGCACGCGATTAGGGATCTTCCTGGTATCGGCGGACAGGTTTATTTCAGCAGTGTTTCATTTTATAGAAATGCAAACGGATGGAACGATACACTGCGCGAAAATTTTTATAATTACCCTGCCCTGATTGCGCCGATGCCCTGGATCGATAGTGTTCGGCCATCCATACCCGTGGTGCATTTTAGTAGCAATAATGATTCGTTGGTATTTTCTTTTGAAAAAGGTAAACTTACTGATGAGCTGAAAGGATTTGCTGTTTACAAAGCAGAAGCAGCCTTTAATATTGATTCTGCCCGCATATTTCAATTCATTCCAGGTAATCAGACAGCGAAAATGGCTTTCAGTTTGATAGAATTGCTAAATCAGCCACAGGGACGTTTTTTTGTCACTGCCATCAGTAAAACCAATAATGAGAGTGACCCCATTTTACTTTACCCATTAAGTTCACCAACACCTTTGCCGTAATCTGGTATTTGGTTATAGGTTATGAATTATGGGTTATGAGATATTGGAAAAGTCTGCTTTAAAGCTCATAACTCATAATTCATAACCCATAACCAAAAGAGATTTAAGCTTTAGGCTTTGGGCTTAAAATGGTTTAAATTTGAAATCAACTAATTTCCCGATTATCAATGGCGTTAATTGATGTACAATTACCCAATTCTCTGGCCCGGGCATTGCGATTGCCGAAAAAATCTCCACGGCGCCAGCAAATGAAAGTCCTGAAAAAATTATTGAAAAAAGCACGCTTTACTGAATTTGGGCAGAAGTATCATTTTGACAGTATTATGATGAGCCGGCATATTGTTAAAAGTTTTCAGGAAAACGTTCCCGTATTTGATTACAGCAAGATCTATAAAGAATGGTGGTACAAAACCCTGGAAGGCAAACCCGATATCTGCTGGCCCGGTAAAATAAAATATTATGCCCTGAGTTCCGGTACTTCGGAAGCCGCCAGTAAATATATTCCAGTTACGAATGATCTGTTGCGAGGAAATCGAATAGTAATGGTGCGGCAATTACTTAGCCTTCGCAATTATCAGGATATTCCGGTAAAAAGTATTGGTAAGGGATGGCTGATGATCGGAGGAAGTACGGATCTTCAGAAAGGTCCGGGATATTATGAAGGTGATCTCAGCGGTATATCAGCAAAGAAAGTTCCTTTCTGGTTCAGCCCCTTTTATAAGCCCGGAAGAAAAATTGCCAGGACGCGGGACTGGTCTCAAAAACTGGAAGAAATTGTAGAGCAGGCTCCACGGTGGGATATTGGTTTTATCGTTGGAGTCCCAGCATGGATTCAAATGTGTTTGGAGAAAATAATCGAGCGTTACAACCTGAAGAACATTCATGAGATCTGGCCTAACCTGGGATTTTTTGTTCACGGGGGAGTTTCCTTCGAGCCATATAAAATTGGATTTGAAAAACTACTAGGTAAACCCATTACGTATATAGAAACTTATCTTGCATCCGAAGGTTTCATCGCTTATCAGGACCGTCAGGATGAAAGAGGTTTAAGACTGGTTACTTATCAACACTTGTTCTTTGAATTTGTCCCTTTTGATAATAAGAATTTTGATACTGATGGAAATATTATTAAAAATCCCGAAGCCCTGGAGATTCATCAGGTGGAAGAAGGTCGTGATTATGCACTTTTAATCAGCACAGCCGCAGGTGCCTGGCGATATCTGATCGGAGATACGATCCGTTTTACGGATAAGGAGAAAAGTGAAATCATTATTACCGGCCGCACAAAACAATATCTTAGCCTTGTGGGAGAACACCTCAGTGTGGATAATATGAACCAGGCCATTCAATTTGTAAGTGAGGAGATGAATATTTCAATACCTGAATTCACCGTAGCCGGCATACCACATGGATTATTTTTTGCGCATCAGTGGTGGCTGTCTTCAGAAATCGAATTGGATCCGCGGGTACTGGCTGAAAAACTGGATGAGAAACTCAAAAGTTTAAATGATGATTATTCGGTTGAAAGAAAAAGCGCTCTCAAGGATATTTCGGTCAAAGTACTTCCGCCTGAAATCTTCATAGATTTTATGCGATCAGTCGGTAAGGAAGGTGGGCAGCATAAATTTCCCCGTGTCTTAAAGGGCAAAATGTTAAAGGACTGGCAAAGCTTTCTGGAAAAGGAAAAAGTGAGGGTGCATTATTAATTATTTATTAAAATGAGAATTATTCTTCAATTTTCCGGAGGTTCCTGTATTTTTCAACCACCGGTAAAATGTATAACGTATGGTCGAAGCCATATTGAAAGGATTAGCGCTCGGAGTTGTGCTTGCACTATCTGTCGGCCCGATCATTTTCACTATTATTAAGCAAAGTATTACGGTTGGCCATAAGGGTGGTTTCAGTTTTGTAGCCGGAGTATGGCTAAGCGATATTATTCTGGTAACACTCAGCAATGTATTTACTGAATGGGTAGCCAGACTACTTGAACATCAAAAGACGATCGGTTATGCAGGAAGCAGTTTCCTGATAGCCATGGGCGTCTATTTTTTCTTTTTTAAAAAAGTGCAAATAAGATCGACCGGGAACCTTGAACACGCTGAACATCTCAGTTTTTATGAAATGGCGAGGATTTTTGCCTCCGGGTTTATCATAAATACGCTCAATCCGGGTGTTCTGATTTTCTGGCTTGGCAATGCTACCGTTCTTTCGTTAACGCATACGCTTAAACAAAGAATTATTATATTTTCAGTTTGTCTTTTGATTAATATGGGCGCAGATGTAGGCAAGGTGATGATGGCGGGTAATTTACGCAAGAAGCTGACGGTTCATAATCTTTCCATCATAAATAAAATATCCGGTGCTATCCTGGTGGTTTTTGGGATGGCATTATTATATGGAGTGATTTTTCTTGAACACAGACCGAAATGAATAATGGGTAGCTTTGTTTTAATTATGAAGAAAATCATAACGGCTATATTTTTTCTGGTACCCTTGATCTGCCTTTCACAAACAGATGTTTTGATTCTTCTGAAAAACGGGAAAAATATTAAAACATATGCACCGGGTGAGCCAATCATGATTCATACTGTATATGATCAGTGGCTTGGCGGAACACTGACAGATTTAAAAAACGATAGCGTTTATATTAATAATATTCCTTTCCATGTTAATGAGGTTGACGGATTACGAAAGGATTTTTCGAAATTGCATCTGCAAAACGCCGGAACAATCCTGATCATTGCGGGGGTTGGCGTACTTGCTTTAAATGTAATCAATGGTTTGTATACCAACGAGTCGGCAGGTACCTGGATCAAAGCCTCCGGATATATCACAGCCGGCGCGTTTATAATTGCAGGAATTTTAATGCGTTCTGCAAGATTTAAAAATTATCCGATTGGTAAAAAATATACTTTGCACTATCTGAATCTTCGGCCGAAAAGTATATCGACCGGCAACCATTCGAATACAACCGAACCTGCAAAGCAACCCGATGCCCATTAAAACGAAAGGAATTGTTCCAAGAACCTGGAGATGGATCAAACGAATCTTTCTATTTTTATTGTTTCTGCAATTTTTTTACATCCTGATCTTAAAATGGATTAATCCGCCTTTTACGCTTACCCAGCTCAGCAGTCTTTTTCATGGATATGGTTTGAAAAGGAATTATGTTTCGATGGATGCGATTTCTCCATATGCAAAACTGGCTGTAATAGCTTCGGAAGACCAGCTTTTCCCCGATCATGATGGGTTTGATTTCAAATCCATCGAGAAAGCAATGAAACATAATCAGAAGAGCAAATCGCTTCATGGAGCCAGCACTATTTCCCAGCAGGTGGCTAAAAATGTTTTTTTGTGGCAGGGCAGAAGCTGGATGAGGAAAGCATTAGAGGCATATTTTACTTTTATGATTGAATCCGTATGGGGAAAGAAAAGAATTCTTCAGATGTATTTAAATGTAAGTGAAATGGGAAAAGGTGTTTTTGGAATAGATGCAGCGGCGCAGCATTATTTTAATAAACGTGCAAAAACATTAACACGAAGCGAATCAGCTATGATTGCCGGCTGCCTGCCTAACCCGAAATTATTTACTATCAAACCACTCTCCAGGCATGTAGCCGCTCGTTATCCCTGGATAATTAATCAGATGTATCATCTGCAGGATGACCCGGATATTATTAAGCTTTTGCAGTAATTATCAATTATTAATTATAAATGGTTTTTGTGAAAAGACTTATGTTGATAGTTCCTCTTCATTAATAATTAATCATTGATAATTAACAATTGATATCGCTTTCTCTAACCTTTCTTCATAATTTCCGGAAATATCGAACCAGGGTGTCGATTGATTAATCATCAGATCCTTGTACATATGATACAGCCGTTCCCTCGATTCGAGATCCGGGTATTCACGTAATTCATCTGCAACCCAGGGCAGGTCTGTATTACAAAGCAGATAAGCATCGTATTTCCTTTTTACGATTTCATTCAGAATAAAAGAATGACATTTTCCAAAAACATATTCACACCATACTTTCATGACATACATGTCCGTGTCGATAAAAACCAGCGGTGATTTTGCTGAAGCCGTTATGCGGTCTTCCTGCTCGAGTTGTCCCCGGGCAATGACAAGTAAATCGTCATAAGTATATGGACGCCCTAATTTCAACAAATACTCCCGTGCATATTCAGGTACCCAATTCGTGTTATACTTTTTTGCAAGTTGTTCGCAAAGTGTACTCTTGCCTGTGGATTCTGGACCGGTGGCCACAATTTTTTTAAGTTGTGGCATGCATGATCTTTTTTCTCCAGGTAATATAGCCCATAACTGCAAGGATCAGAAAAACCAGGTATTGAAAACTGGTAAAGACAAGATGTTTGTAGAAGTTAAGCGGAACAGAAGCCAGATCGGTTATGATCCACCAGGTCCAGTTTTCAAGTTTCTTTTTATTCATCAGCCACATGCCGGTGAACGCAGCACCCGAAGTAAAGCTATCTGCAAAGGGAACAGTACTATCGGTAAACCGTCTCAGCAGAAAATATAAAATAGTCCAGCAGACGAAAAAAAAGATCAATGAATTTACCCAGTCTTTTTTGGAGGAAGCCGTAATATGTAAAAGGGATTTACCTTCTGCTTTTCGGGCCCACATCACCCACCCAATGATGCTCATAACTGTATAATAGAAATTTACTGAAGCATCAGCGTAAAGTCCGTGTGTGATATAAAGCCAGATGAAAATTCCTGTACTCACCATGCCGACAGGATAAACCAGGATATTTTCCTTTCGGGAGAAAATTACACTTGCAATGCCGGTAATAACAGCGATAAACTCAAGCCAGGTGGTTTGATGGATGTTGTTGATAAATTGCGATATGATTTGCTGCATTATTCTGCTTCGGCAATCACTTCCCTCACTTCGGGAATCATTCGTTTCATCATACCCTCAATTCCTGCTTTCAGAGTGATCATAGATGAAGGACATCCGGAACAGGATCCCTGTAACATCAGGTTGACTACACCTTCATTATAGCTTCTGAATTGAATTGCTCCGCCGTCCATTTCAACTGCAGGCTTTACATAACTTTCCAGAAGTTCTTTAATTCTCTTTACAACGTCATCATCATCTGCTCCAATTGCGTTACCATCAGTATGAGCAACGGTGATTTCTTCTTCATTGACCACGGGTTTGCCATCTTCCAGGTATTCTTTCAGAAACTGCCTTATGGAAGGTATTACATCGGCCCAGTCTGTATCTGTAGTTTTCGTCAGCGTTACGAAATTGCTGGCGATAAATATGCTCTTGATGAATGGAAATCCAAAGAGTTCGATCGCCAAAGGAGAAGGTTTGGCAGATTCAACATCTGGAAAATCGATGCTTTTCCCAGGATAAAGAAGTTTATTTGCGACAAACTTCATTGTTTCGGGATTCGGTGTCATTTCAGTGTAAATGCTAATGACAGGATTTCCAGTTTTAATCATAACTCACAATTTAGAGTGCAAAATTAGTCATTTTAGGCCTAAAGCCCATACTTTGGCTTTCCCTATATCTCGCCATTGGCCCGATATCGGTCAAAGAAAGCTTAAAGCCTTTATTGATAATTGACCATTGATATTTCCAAAATCATTTACTGAGGATCCCGTTTAAACAACCACTTTGAGCTTTGTTCTCTTTTGCCCGCATATTTCCGGATGAACCGAAAATTGAAAATATGGGCCGAAATGATCAAAATAAGGGCAAAAGGGAGCAAAATCAACTCATATTCATGCCAAAACTGCTTCGCAAGCAGGAAAAACATTCCGGATATAAAGAGTAAAAAAGGAAAATATCTGTTATGATGACGGATGAATCCATGGCGCAGTGAAAACATACCTACCCCAAAAGCAAAAAGGATCATACCTGATTCAAACCAGAAATTATGGATGATGTTTACTCCAAAAATCGACAAGCCGGAGAGGAATACAGGTAAAATGGCACAATGCACCGCACAGGCTAAGGAAGCTCCGATACCGAGTAAATCAGCGTTGATTTTTAGTTTCATGAATGACCCGCAAAGATAGTTTTTAGGGTTAAACTTTCTGCTCCCGTTTACGTAGATTAATTTTATACCATGACTAAAAAGATCTGGTTTTATTCCCTGTTTTTTCTCATTTTAATCCTCGGATTTTATTTTATGCTTACCAAACTAATCCCTGGTTTCGGGAAAGTAGGATTACCGCAGATAAATAAAGTACAAACATTTTCATTTTTGGATCAGAATGGAAAACGAATTACCAATAAGGAGGTCGAAGGAAAAGTTTATATCGCAGAATTCTTTTTTACAACATGTCATGGAATTTGCCCCAAATTAAATGCAAACCTTAAACCTGTTTATGAAAGGTATAAGAATGAACCGGATTTTAAAATACTTTCCCATACTGTAGATCCAAAGACTGACAGTGTTGGAAGGTTAAAACAATATGCAGACTCAATGGGAGTTAAAGCTCCGAATTGGATTTTTCTAACCGGGACGAAGGATTCATTGTACCTGGCTGCGAGATTGAGTTATTTGCTGGATGATCCAAAAAATAATCTTTCGCCGATTGACGAACAGTTTATACACACACAGTTTTTTGCTCTTGTTGATAAAAACGGATATGTCAGATCCATTGTCGACGGACTTAAAAAAGATGAGATAGCAGAGATGGAAAAAG
>JABDDT010000052.1:22548-23200 GCA_013287475.1 Bacteroidota bacterium | reverse complement strand
TAACTCTTCCAGTGCTTCTTCCATTGATTTTTCCCGTGGATTATTTATTCGAGCATTGGTTTTAGGCTTATCCACTTTCACACGCGATACGCGTGATCCGGCAGCCGAAGAGCGTTCCGCGTTAGGCGTTAAGCTTTTAACGTTACGCGTTACGCGTTTAACGTTTGGCTTAATAAGCGCTTGCTTAATGGACAACGCGATCCGTTTTCTGGGGACATCAACCTCGGTAACCTTCACCTGAACTTTATCGTTGAGCTTTAATACTTCATTCGGATCTGTGATAAATTTGTCAGCAATTTCACTTACGTGAACGAGACCGTCCTGTTTCACACCGATATCGATGAATGCCCCGAACCTGGTAATGTTCGTCACTACACCCGGAACGATCATCCCAACTTTTACATCTTCTATCTTATAAATATTGGCGAATTCAAATGGTTCCAGCTCGGCTCTAGGATCCAGCCCTGGTTTTCTCAATTCTTTCAGGATATCCCTGACCGTTAGTTCACCAATGGTTTCACTGGCATACTTTTTAGCATCAATTCTTTTTATCAACTCTTCTTTGCCAATTAATGATTTTACTTCCACACCAACATCCAGCGCAATTCTTTCCACCACATCATAAGCTTCCGGATGCACAGCACTTTCATCC
>JABDDT010000052.1:0-22538 GCA_013287475.1 Bacteroidota bacterium | reverse complement strand
TTTCATCCAGCGGATTTTTTCCCTGACGAATTCTTAAGAATCCTGCGCATTGTTCAAAAGCCTTTTCACCTAAGCGTGGAACTTTCAACAGTTGTTTTCTGTCAGTAAATTTCCCGATTTCATTTCTATGCTTAATGATATTGCCTGCAAGCGTCTCCCCGATCCCACTCACATAACTCAATAATTGTTTACCGGCTGTATTAAGATTAACTCCCACAGCATTCACGCAACTGATTACGGTCTGATCCAGTCTTTCTTTCAGTCTCACCTGGTTTACGTCGTGCTGATACTGACCTACGCCAATACTTTTCGGATCAATTTTAACGAGTTCGGCCAATGGATCCATCAGCCTTCTCCCAATGCTGATAGAACCCCGGACGGTAATATCCTTATCCGGAAATTCTTCACGTGCAATTTCTGATGCAGAATAAACCGAAGCACCGTCTTCGTTCACGAGGAAAACAGGCAGGCCCAGATTTAATTTTTTAATGAACTGGTCGGTCTCGCGCCCGGCGGTTCCATCTCCGATGGCGATCGCTTCTATACGGAATTGGTTCACCAGCACGCGAATTTTATTTTCCGCTTCTTCTGCCCTGGCCGCTTCGTGAATAAAAATGAGATCTGATTTCTGAAAGTCACCCTGTTCATCCAAACATACAATTTTACAACCTGTCCTGTATCCGGGATCAATAGCCAGTATCCTCTTGCTGCCAAGTGGTGAACTCAATAATAATTGGCGGAGATTCTCTGCAAAAACTGTGATCGCTTCTTCGTCTGCCTTTGTTTTCAGCGACATCCTGAATTCAGACTCCATACCAGGTTGCAATAACCGACGCCAGCTGTCTCTGACAGCTTTTTTTATTTCTGCGGCTGAATTACCGGAGCTTTTTATGAACTGTTCTTCGATTAAAGTCAGCGCGTCTTCTTCCAAGGGAGAAATATCCATTCTCAGATATCCCTCCATAAATCCACGGAGTACAGCAAGAATTCTGTGAGATGGAATGGTTGAAATTCTTTCTGAAAAATCAAAATAGTCCTTGAATTTAACGGCCTCTGTTTCTTTTCCTGTCAGCACTTTACTTTCCATTCTTGCAGTTTCTTCAAAAAGTTTTCTCATTTTTGACCGCACAAACTCATCTTCATTTATTAATTCCGCGATGATATCCCTTGCACCCAGGAGTGCCCCATCCACTGTGTTGATATCATCATTGAAAAAAAATTCTGCAGATTTTATAAGGTCTAATGGCTTTTGCTCCAGTATCAGCAATGCCAGTGGTTCCAGGCCTTTTTCACGGGCTGCCTGTGCTTTTGTTTTACGCTTGGGTTTATAGGGCAGGTATATATCTTCGAGTTCGACGACTGTGAGGGCGCTATTCAACTTCTGTTGGAGGATATCTGTCATTTTACCCTGATCGGTAATCGATTTCTCTATGGCCGTTTTTCTTTCTATAAATGATTTGAGTAATTTGTATTCATCCTGGATTTCCTGAATGACCACTTCATCCAGAGCGCCGGTTCTGTCTTTCCGGTAACGCGCAATAAAAGGAATGGTCGATCCTTCTTCAAGCAGCGCCAATACTGTTTCAACCTGTTGCGGACGGATCTTTAATTTTTCACTTATCTTGGACGCTATTTCAATCATCCCACAAAACTAATTGCTGTTTCGCTAAAGAAAAATTTTAATAATAAATCAATGATACGCCGCCTTTGAAAGTTTAATTTTTAAAATCTAAATTTATAGACGTGAAAAGATTGCCATTGACGATAACACTAATTGCTACTTCGTTTCTATTGGGCTTCGCTTTTAAGACAATAATATCTAATAAAAAAAATGCAAAAATGAAAAAAGTAACAGGAATAGGAGGTGTTTTCTTCAAAAGCAAAGATCCGAACGCAATTAACGAATGGTATAAAAAACACCTTGGGTTTGACACAACCCCGTACGGAACGAGCTTTGAATGGAGGCAGCTTGATGACAGCACTAAAAAGGGACTTACACAGTGGAATCCTTTTAAAGAAAGCACAAAATATTTCGAGCCTTCAACAAAAGACTTTATGATTAACTACAGAGTGGAGAATTTAGAAGCATTGGTTGAAGAATTAAGAAAGGAAAACGTAACTATCGTAGACAAAATTGAAGCATCTGATTATGGAAAATTTGTTCACATCATGGATCCCGAAGGAAATAAAATTGAATTGTGGGAACCGCCGGGGGAATGATCGTGGATGGTGGATGGTAGATGGTAAGGTGACAGTAGGCAGTTGACAGGATTATTGATAATTTTTACAATCCCTCATTCGCCACTTTAAAAAGTATCAGGTACTGAGTATTTTAATGTCATTCACATCAATTATATTTTTAGTGTATCCTCTCATAACGACATGAATCATTGCCTGACCAAGTTGTGCAAGACTGCAGATTGATGAAGGCGAGAGTGTTTCTATAACAGGGACCAGCCATTTAAACCATTGATAATAAGGCAGCACATTTTTTGCTCCTTTAGAAGGCTTGAGCATTCCCGGACGGAAAAGATAGACATGTTTAAATCCCAGCTTTTGTAAATCATTTTCTGTTTTGCCTTTCACACGTGCCCAGTGCAATCGTCCTTTTTCAGTTGAATCGGTTCCGGCACCGGAGACATAACAAAAACTCATATTATCATTTTGTTTCACGAGAACTTTTGCAAATCCCATGGTCAGATCATAAGTCATTTTTTTGTAAAGCTCTTTTTTCATGCCGATGGAAGAAACGCCCAGACAAAAAAAACAGGCATCATAACCACTGAGAGAGGATTCAATTGAACTCAGATCAAAAAAATCCTGAATGATAATTTCCAAAAGTTTCGGATGAGTAATTCCATACGGCCTGCGGGAAACGACCAGTACTTTTTCGACATCGGGTGAAAGAAGGCACTCTTGCAGTACCCCCTCTCCCACCATGCCTGTAACTCCGGTAATAATTACACGGATTTTATTCACTTAAAATAATTATCGCTGAGAAAATTTTCTGCCATAACGTTTGCCACCACCCATACTGCGTCCGGACGACGAAGCACTGCTGGCAACGGTTAATGGTTCCATCAAAGCTACATGAAACGGGTGATTACTTTCCACAGGAACGGTCTGACCGATAAATTTCTGGATATCTTTCAGATAGATTTTTTCTTCAAAATCACAGAATGAAATGGCTTTACCAAATGAACCCGCGCGACCGGTTCTTCCGATCCGGTGTACATAGGATTCGGGGATATTCGGCAGATCAAAATTCACTACAAGGGCCAGATCATCTATATCAATACCGCGGGCAGCAATATCGGTAGCCACAAGTATCTGCATCTTTCCGTCTTTAAATCCCTGCAGAGAACGTTCGCGCGCCTGCTGTGTTTTATCGCCATGGATGGCCGTAGCATTAAACCCGGCATGATTCAAATCCCGGGCAACACGATCAGCACCATGTTTTGTCCTGGTAAATACCAATACACTTTCGCGCGGATTTGATTTCAGCAAATGATGCAGAAGTGCGCGTTTTTCATTCTTCTGAACATAATATAATTTCTGATCGACCAGTTCGGCTGTTGTGGATTCGGGTGTTACGGTAATAGCAACCGGGTTGGTTAATATTTCCTTCACCAGAGATTGAATGGCAGGAGGCATCGTTGCTGAGAAAAAGAGCGTCTGTCTTTTCCGGGGAAGCCTGGAAATGATTCTTTTTACTTCATGAACAAATCCCATGTCAAGCATGCGGTCTGCTTCATCCAGTACAAAATATTCAATTCCGTTCAGAACAATATAATTCTGACTCATCAGATCCATCAGTCTGCCGGGTGTGGCTACGATAAAATCGCAACCACGGCGTAAATCCGATACCTGCCTGGATTGTGAAACACCGCCAAAAATCACTACGGATTTCAATCTTAAAAATCTACCATAAGTCTCTATGGATTCATGGATCTGTGTGGCGAGCTCGCGGGTAGGCGTTAAAATCAAAGCCTTCAATTGATGACCGCTCACTCCGGATGCCTGTTTCTGTTCATGCATACGTTGTAATAAGGGCAATACGAAAGAGGCGGTTTTTCCGGTGCCTGTCTGTGCACAACCCAATATATCCCTTCCGGCTAAAACGACCGGTATGGCTTGTTCCTGAATGGGTGTGGGGATTTTGTAGCCTTCATGGGCTACAGCTTTTTGTAAGGGCTCAATGAGTCCCAATTCTGAGAATAACAATTTGTATAATATTAAATAAAAAATGTGGTAAGGCTACCGCTGTTAATAGGGTACTTTACCTGCCTTACGTTATACTGATCTGGGGAAACTCTGCGGAAAATAGGACACAGAAGAAAACGCAGTAAAAGCAATAACATACAGAATTACAAAGATAGTACATTTATATGGATATATGAAGAAAGCGCTTTTTCTGCTTGTTTTAGTCACGAATATTAACACGCCTAACGCTGAACGCTCAACGCTGAACGCTAATACAGTTCAAATTGAAACAGGCTTAATAAGTGGTTTTTATAATAAAAATACAGGTGTAACAGCATATAAAGGAATTCCATTCGCTGCGCCTCCGGTTGGGGATCTACGTTGGAAAGCGCCGCAACCGGCTCTTCCATGGAAAGGTGTCAGGGAATGTCTTGCATTTGGCCCCAGTCCTATGCAACCCAAACCCGTTCCTTTTCTATTCCTCGGACCGGAGTTCGTCGTTCCGCAGCAACCACTCAGTGAGGACTGTTTATATCTGAATGTCTGGACCTGCGCAAAATCTCCGGACAAAAAAAGACCGGTGCTGGTTTGGATATATGGAGGCGGATTTATAACCGGAGGAGCTGCTGCTCCGGGATACTCAGGTGAAGAACTGGCAAAAGAGGGAATCGTTTTTGTTTCATTCAACTATCGCCTTGGAATTTTTGGATTTCTTTCCCATCCTTTATTAACAGCAGAATCTCCCCATCATAGTTCCGGAAATTATGCACTGATGGATCAGATCGCTGCACTGAACTGGGTAAGAAAAAATATAAGCGCATTTGGGGGTGATCCCAACCGGGTAACCATCGCTGGTCAATCAGCCGGTTCAGCCAGCGTAAATTGTCTCCTGGCTTCTCCCCTCGCCCGCGGCCTGTTTCAGGGCGCCATCGGTGAAAGCGGTTCCCTGGTTTTAGAAAATCCACTCTTAAGATTGCGCAGCCTGAAGGAAACAGAAAAAGAAGGCCTGAGGGTAACAGAAAAATTAAATGTGCCGGATCTGCAATCCATGAGGGCCATTCCAGCCGGTGAATTAGAGCAGAAAGGAGGCGGTTTTTTTTCGCCCATAACAGATGGCTATGTGATGCCCGTTTCGGTGGCAGAAGCTTATAAAAAGGGGCTCCAGACCCATGTCCCGTTGATTACAGGATGGAACGGTGATGAGGGAATTTTATTAATGATAAACAGCAGGGAAGTTTTCGCAAAGCAGGCTCGGGATTTTGGTGCTGATTCTATTCTTTTTAAAAAGTTCTTCCCTTCGGCAACGGATTCAGAATCCAATGCATCGCAGATTACACTGAGTGTGGATAAAATGATGGGTGTTTCGGAATATGCCTGGGCCCTGCATCAAAACGAAAATAATTCTCCCGAAACATACCTCTATTTTTTTACAAGGAAACCTCCTGCAGTAGGCGATAAAAAGCGTTTTGGTGCTTATCATACAGCTGAAATCGGATATGCCCTGCATAACCTTGACAGCATTCAGCGAGCCTGGTTAGCGGTGGACCGAAATCTGGAAAAAATAATGTCCGCTTACTGGATTCAGTTTATTAAAACAGGTGATCCAAACGGCACAGGTCTTCCTGTTTGGAAACCCTTTTCAGGAAGCGATCCACAAACCATGATCTTCAATGAATCTCCGGAATCCAGGCTATTACCAGGGAAAGATGCCCTGGATTTTCTTTATGCCCGATATCCCGGTAATCAGGGCAGGTAAGGAAAATATGTTTTTGTTAAGGAATCATGCCCAATAGAATGAATCCGGTATCTTTCAGCCTTTATAAACGATTTTTAAGGCCTTTTTTCCGAATTCTTTTAACCCCGGGTAGATAAGGTTTGAATACCTGCTAAAGGATCGGATCAATAGTTAAAGTAATATGTGCTTCAGATTAAGAATCATCTTCCTTGCCCTGTTTATTCCTTTATGTCTTTCGGCCCAGACAGATTGGAGTTTTGACGAACCGGACAGTCTGAAAGATCTGTCGGAAATTATCAATCACATCTTCCATAAGGATTTACTGAAGGACACAACCATCATAAGAAATCGCATACAGGTTGGCGTACTTCCCGCAGTTGGATACACTCTGCAAACCGGGTTCGCCGTGGTTGTGAGCACCAACGTAGTTATTTACAGAAGGAATCCCAAAGATTCCAGTCTGCCTTCCACCATCATCACAAGTGTTGCATACACGCAGAATAATCAGGTCGTACTTCCTTTCCAGGCTAATCTGTACTTCAATAATAATAAGACCATCCTTGTTTCAGACTTCAGGTACCTGAAATATCCTTCATACACATATGGACTCGGAATGAAAACCAGTCCGTCAGACCAGACCCAGCTCGATTACCAGTACTTTAAATTTCACCAGTCGGCTCTTTTTGAAATTCATCCTCATATTTTTATCGGAGGAGGATATGCGCTTGATTATTTCTGGGATATTACAAAAGTAGTTCCCCAATCGGGCAATACAGAATTTGAAAATTATGGGTTAAACGGAACTTCCGTTTCTTCAGGTATCCTTATGAATGTGGTTCGCGACACGCGCGACAATCCCATTAATGCTTACAGGGGCAGTTATTCCAATATTTTAATTGCCCCCAAATTTAAATTTATGGGATCTGATGAAAACTGGACTTCGTTATTGTTAGAGTGGAGAGGATATCTTCGATTCCCCGCGAGTTCCAATAATATACTTGCACTATGGAGTTATAACTGGCTCACCTTATCGGGTAAGCCTCCTTACCTGATGCTCCCCAGCACGGGCTGGGATAAAACTTTTAATACCGGAAGAGGATATATTCAGGGTAGATTCAGAAGTAATAATATGATCGATGCTGAATCAGAATACCGGATACAACTTACAAGAAATGGATTATTCGGTATGGTGGTCTTTGCGAATTTTGAAAGCTTCTCTAAAATTAACACGTGGGATTTTGAAGGTGTTGCTCCCGCTGGTGGCATCGGTTTAAGAGTAAAGCTCAATAAATTTTCCCGTACCAATATCGCAATTGATTATGGCTGGGGTCGCCAGGGATCACAGGGATTTTTCGTGAACTTAGGGGAAGCTTTCTGAGCAAGTGTGAGAGTGTGATAGTATGAGAATGTGAGGGTGTTTGCCTTAATTATTCAACACCCTCACACTCTCACACTCTCATACTACAAAAGCACTTTGTCTATTTCTTTCAATTCCGCGTCAGTGAAAGTCAGATTATCGAGGCACTTTATAGAATCTAAAAGTTGCTGGGTTTTACTTACACCAATAAGCACGGAGGTTACGATTTTATGACGAAGCACCCAGGCAAGCGCAAGTTGAGCAAGATTTTGCCCGCGGCGTTTTGCAATTTCATTCAGTTTTATGGCTTTTGCAATACGCTCTGGTGTAATCGCTGATTCTTCGATCGCACCATTCCCCCGGTGGCTATGTGCCCTTGAATCATCCGGAATTCCTTTCAGGTATTTATCCGTCAGGAGTCCCTGGGCAAGCGGACTGAAACAAATGCAGCCTACTCCTTCTTCTGTTAATGTTTGAAGCAATCCATCTTCTATCCAGCGATCGAACATGGAATATTTAGGCTGATGTATCAGACAGGGCGTGCCAAGATCCTTTAATATTTTAACGGCTTTTTTAGTTTCTTCAGGATGATAACTAGAGATGCCGACATACAACGCTTTTCCCTGGCGGACGATCTGGTTCAGGGCACCCATAGATTCTTCAATGGGTGTTCCTGGATCTGGCCTGTGATGATAAAATATATCTACATATTCCAGTCCCATTCTCTTCAGACTCTGATCGAGACTCGCAATCAGGTATTTTCTGGATCCAAGATCTCCATAAGGTCCGGGCCACATTCCCCAACCAGCTTTGCTGGAAATGATCAACTCATCGCGATGATCCCTGAAATCCTGTTTAAAGATTCTTCCAAAATTTTCCTCTGCCGATCCGGGCGGAGGTCCGTAATTATTCGCCAGATCAAAATGAGTAATCCCTTTGTCAAATGCGAGACGTAAAATATCGCGTGCAGTTTGCTGATTATCTATATCTCCGAAATTATGCCAGAGCCCAAGGGAAACGGCAGGCAACTGAAGTCCACTGATGCCGCAATGGCGATACTGCATTTTATCATAACGGTCTTCCTTGAAAGCATATTCCATAATGAATTGTATTGAGCTGCAAAGATGAAGATTTCAATTCAAATAAAATCCTTGTAACTGAAAGCTTTCATGGAATTCCCCTGGTGTACTTCCAATGGCAAACCACTTCAGTAATCATATTCAGATGATCATCCTGTCAGGATTGCACGGTAATCCGATGATCCCGGGGATGGTGTTAAAAATAAAAAAGTATTATAAAATTGTAAATTAATTACTGAGCTTTAGCTTAGTGATATCTTTGTTGAAAATGAAGAAATACTACCCTCTCTTTATTATTTTCTTTCCCTTTCAAATGATTTTTGGCCAACAGGGAAATGATCAATGCAGCGATAGTATGGCTACGCCGGAAACAAAAAACCTGTATAAAAATCTATATAACCTGATTGGGAAAAATATTCTGATAGGTCATCAGGATGATCCCTGTTATGGCGTTGGCTGGAAATATATTCCGGGTCGTAGTGATATAAGAGATATTACGGGACAGTATCCTGCAGTCTATGGTTTTGATCTTGGAAGAATTGAATTAGGACTTGCCTATAATCTGGATAGTGTTCCTTTTGAAAAAACAAAGTTATTCATCAGAGAAGCCTACGACCGGGGAGGTGTTATTACACTGAGCTGGCATTTGAATAATCCGCTTACTGGTAAAACGGCCTGGGACAATAAACCCGGAGCAGTAACTTCAATTTTACCAGGGGGTGAAAAAAATGCATTATATACAATCTGGCTTGATCATGTAGCAGATTTCCTTTCCAGCCTGAAAGGAAAAAATGGCGAAAGCATTCCGATCATACTCCGTCTTTTTCATGAACTCAACGGAACCTGGTTCTGGTGGGGAAAGGATCAATGCAGCCCGGACGAAATGAAACAGCTCTGGCGTTACACGATTCATTATCTGAAAAGCGAAAAAAATATTCATAACCTTCTGTATGCATTCAACACGGATAAATTCAGTAGCGGGGAAGAATACCTTGAAAGATACCCGGGTGACAAGTTTATTGATATCCTGGGTTTTGATATTTACCAGGGAGGAGCGCTTAAGGAAAATATCTCGTTTTCTGGATTCTTCAACAGCGAGCTGGATATGATTGACAGCATTGCTTCTTCCCGTCACAAAATACCTGCGCTTACTGAGTTCGGTTATAATACCATTCCCGACAGTACCTGGTGGACAAATGTTTTTTTCCCTGTCATCGTTTCTCATCAAATTGTTTACGCGCTGGCCTGGCGAAATGCCGACCTTAAACAATTTTATGTACCTTATCCTGGTTCATCTTCAGCATCAGATTTTAAAAAAATTTCATCCTCCGGAAAAATATTATTTGAATCAGGTATTAAATCAAAAAACATTTACAAATGAAACAGGTCATCTTAAGGCTTTACGGAATAATCTTGCTCAGCACATTTTTTATTCATGGTTACGCTCAGAAAGAAATTTTTGAAATGAGGGTTTATAAAATGAAGACGGCAGAACAAATCCAGGCAACAGATAATTACCTGGAAAATGCTTACCTGCCTGTTCTTCACAGGATGGGAATTAAAAACATAGGTGTATTCAAACCTCTTTCCAACGATACCGCCATCATAAAACAAATAATTGTAATTGTTCCCTATAAATCACTGGATATATGGAACAAAATGAAATCCAATGTAGAAACGGATCCCACTTACCCGAATTATGCAAAAGCATTTAATGATGCAGATACGGCACACTTACCTTATACCAGGATTGAATCAACTATCATGGAGGCTTTTCCTGATCAGACAAATATCATTCCGACAACATTAAAATCAAATCCTGAAGCGCTGTATGAACTGAGGAGTTATGAAAGTCCGACAGAAGAGCTTCACAAGATAAAAGTGGACATGTTTAATGCGGGTGGTGAAGTTGCATTATTTAAAAGGCTGGATTTCCAGGCTGTTTTTTATGCAGACGTTTTAAGTGGCAGCCGTATGCCCAATCTTGTTTACATGGTTGTTTTTGAAAATATGGCTTCCCACGATCAACACTGGAAAGAATTTGGAGCGAGCAAGGAATGGAAAACAATTTCTGTAGATCCGAAGTACAGAAATAATATTTCTGTTTCGCATATTGACAGTATCATCATGCACAGGACCGCATATTCCGATCTTTAATAAGACCCGCCAAGGATTAAATAGTATGGGAGTACTCCCATACTCCCATACTCCCCCCCATACTTTCCTAATGTTTCTTACTGCGGGAAGAATCCTTCGCCTTGTAAGTCGTATCTGCCAGAGAGGAGTTCGTTGCATTACCGGGAGCCGCAGAAGGAGGAATTATCCCGTTATTAGCTTCAGAATCTACTGATCCGGAACTTTTCGTTCCGGTTGTGTCTGCTGCTTTGGATGAACTGGAAGAATTACTATGACAGGAACAGAAAAACAGCGCTATAGCTGCGTAAGAAATCAGGCATATCTTTTTCATAAAATAATTTTCCGGAATCTGAGGATTGATTCGGCAGAAAACAGATCAGTAAAAAGGAAGTGGCTGGAAAGTCTGATCCATATTTACATATTCACGAATCTGGTTTCCATCTTCATAAATTACCAGAAATGATCTTCTCCGATCATCAGTCTTCTTTTGTAATTCAAGAATTTTGCCAACCAGGTATTTTTTATCCACCCAGGAAAAGCGACTTTCAATTTTAAGAAAATCCTGCAGGGAGTAGATCATTTCACCACTTTTCAAAATGTGAACGGTACTTACAAATCCTCTCTCAGATATGATTGGCGAAGTTTCTACTGTTTGCATAATAATTAGCTTGATCAGTGAATTTACAAGTCTGCCGAAGATATTGATGGAAATATTATCCACATATGTGGAACAGTTTTACACAGTCACCAAACGGCCCATCCCACCGGGACCAGGCTGAATAATATAATATAGGAAGATTGAACCCTTTGAAAACTTAATGTTCCTTTAAAAGCTGTTTAGCAGTTTCCATACCACTTACGACGGCAGACTCTACAGTACCAGGGAAAGGGCCGTCATAGTAGGCTTCTCCCGCAAAATAAATCCTGTTCTGTATGGACTCTCTGCAAATTGCCTTTGCAGGGCCGGATCCAACCAATGAATAACTATACGCTCCCCGGCTCCATGGATTATTCTTCCAATTAAAAATCCTGACATCTTTCAGTTCCTGTTTTATTTTTTCCATCGTAACTGAAAAAAGAGATGACAGATTCTCCAAAGCCTTCTCCAGAAAAAATGAATCCGGACTATCCGAATACTGTTCCGCCCTGGGTCCTCCCAGCCAGCCCGTCAGCACTGGAATGTTTTGCGGATATTGAATCCACCAGGTAGGAATAAATTCATCCGTAATAATAAAGTGAGCGTCGGGGATTATTTTTTGCCAGAATGGAGAGTGCCAGGTCATGACAATTTTTACAACCGTTCCAAATCCAATCTGACTGAATGCTCTCTGCTTTTCATCAATGGAAGGGTTAAAAAGGAGGGATTCAGAGGATGGTGTCGTTTGATTTAACAAACTTAACGGAAGGGTGATGATTAATTTGTCCAAATGAAATTCGGTTTGATCGTTAACCCATATATTGATTACATCAGACTCCCAGTCAATTCTTTTAACCCTGTGATTCAAAAATATTTTACCTCCCAGATTTGTAAATTCATTTTCTGCTGCATGAATAAGTGCTCCATAACCGGATGGAATATGAAATTGACCCGATTCTTCATGTTCCCATTCTGCTATAAGTGCCTTTGTACTGGCCCTTTTCGTATCGGCCAAATCAAACCCTTCAGCAAACCGGATGGCAGATTTTTTCAATTCGTCAAATTCATTTCCCGGGAAATATTTTCCCAGGAATTGGTTAAGCGGCAGGTCTTCTTTTATTGATTTCATTTTATTCAATAACTGATCCCAGCCATCTGCCATTTCGTAGTTCTCACTTATCCTGCCTTGGGATATCCTGTACATTTTACCGTGGATCGGTTTAAAACTGATGCGATATTTTTTTAACAGCCGAATTGTCTCCTGAAGATGGCCATGAATAAATTCAGGACCAGTTTCTATCCATATTCCACCTACGTCTATTGTTTCAATTCTACCACCCGTGCGCTGACTAGATTCAAAAATAGAAACCCGGTGGCCCGCATGCAGCAATTCGATTCCTGCAACCAATCCGCAAATGCCGGCTCCTGCGATTCCAATATTGAGTTTGAATTTTGGCATAAATTTTAGGATGGTATGGTTATCGGGAACAATTATTGCAGGAGCATGTTATAAAGATATAGTGGCCCTGGTAACCATGGTAACTTTACGATAAGAATATGGAAAAACCAGTAGAAAATCCAATAGGGAAAAATAAAAAGCAAAAATCAAAAATCAATAAAAAGGATCAGGAAACACATCTCGGATCTTCCAATGCTTTCGAGGAAACTGAAAATCCCTCATCAAAGGATCCGGATGATATAAGCGATGAAAAACTGGATGAACTGCTGGATGAATAAGATTTATTCCTATTTTGGGAAAACACCGTAATACCTGGAATGCAGGGCTGTTTGCCCGCGTATATTTGCCCAATTTCCATATGGAAAGAAACCTTTTTGGCATCATATAAGTATGTTATTAATAGAAACTCCGCCCATGTTAAAGATTATGATTGTTGAGGATGACCTGGACTTGTTACATGGTCTGCGGTTTTTACTTCAGGCTTATCACTGTAAGATTTGCCCATTATCTGATGCGGATGAGATATTAAAAACTGTCAGTCTTTTACAGCCGGATTTAATTCTTCTGGATATAAAGCTGGATCATGGAAATGGTCTGGATACCTGTCGTGAAATTAAAAACAGTTATTTAAAAACTACCCCGGTTTATATTATGTCAGGCCTCCCCGATGTTGAGAAAAATTCCTACGAAGCCGGTGCGGATTTTTTTCTGGCAAAACCTTTTGATTCAGAAACCCTTCTGGCAAAAATAAAAGAGCTCGAGAACACGAGTATTAGTGGTTAATTGTTAGTTTTTAGTTGTGCATGTTAATGTTGACTCATCAAACTCTACAGCATTAGAAACGAATTATCACCGGTAATTCTTTGATCAATTATCAATTAACAATTAACAATTAACCACTATTTTCGCCTACATGGAGAAAAACGCTGACTGGCAATGGGAAATATCGTCTCACAGACCCTGGTTTCGTCTTAACCTGCGCGAACTTTTTAATTATAAGGATCTCATCTTCCGATTTGTGCGTCGGGATATTATTGCCAGTTATCAACAGACGATCCTGGGTCCGATATGGGTTTTTCTTCAGCCTCTTTTTTCCACCTTTGTATATTTTATCATTTTTAGCCGGGTCGCAAAAATTTCAACAGACGGAATTCCACCCTTTCTGTTTTATCTTCCGGGAACTATTATCTGGTCATATTTTGCGGATTGTGTAAATGCCACAATGAACACATTCCAAATAAATGCTTACATCTTCAATAAAGTATATTTCCCAAGGATCATAGTTCCGTTAAGTACCATTCTTTTTCATTCATTTCGCATTTCCATTCAACTCCTTTTATTTTTGGTTGTATGTTCTGTATATGCTTTTAAAGGAAATCCGGTTCACTTAAGCTGGCAGGTTTTATTGGTTCCGATACTGATCATTCTAACGGCCTGTTTTGCATTGGGCGGCGGACTCATTATCAGTGTTCTTACAGCAAAATATCGTGACCTCGACAATATGACACAATTCCTTTTGCGTCTTTTTATGTTTGCGGCTCCTGTAGTTTATCCTGCATCACTGATTCCTTTAAAATATAAGTTTCTATTCTGGCTCAATCCACTGACACCTGTTATCGAAATATTTCGTTCTTCTTTTTTCAAATCGCATCCCCTTCCTATTCCGTATTTGTTGCTAAGTTTTCTGACAACCTTCATCATTTTGACGACGGGAATCGTTCTTTTCAACAAAAGGGAAATTCAAATCATGGACGTAATTTAAGAAATGGCAAAAAAACTGATCGAGGCAGAAAATATCTCTAAATATTACCGGCTGGGTGTACTTGGCTCGCGATCGCTAAAGGAGGATCTGAAACACTGGTGGGCAGGTAATCTAAAGAAATCCCTGGAACCAACGGATCCCGAAAGCAAACGCGATATCTGGGCATTAAGAGATATTAATTTTTTTGTTCAGCAGGGAGAAGTGCTCGGTCTGATAGGAAAAAACGGTGCCGGGAAGTCAACCTTATTAAAAATCATATCAAGGATTACTCTGCCGACGACGGGCAGGATTTCAGGAAACGGAAGAATCGCAAGTCTTTTGGAAGTTGGAACGGGCTTTCATGGCGAATTAACAGGACGGGAAAATATCTACCTGAATGGGAATATCATGGGAATGAAGAAAAAGGAGATTGACAGAAAATTCGATGAGATCATCGAATTCTCAGGTGTCTCCCGATTTCTGGATACTCCTGTAAAAAGATATTCAAGCGGAATGTATGTCCGCCTTGCTTTTTCGGTCGCTGCACATCTCGATCCTGAAATTCTGGTAATAGATGAAGTACTTGCTGTGGGGGATGCTGAATTTCAGCAAAAAAGTATGACAAAAATTAAATCAATTTCCAGAGAAGAAGGTAAAACAATTCTTTTTGTAAGTCATAATATCCAGACCATCCGGAATGTCTGCAACAGGGCATTGGTTTTGGATATGGGTAAAATTGTTGCTCTGGGAGATACGGAATCCGTGCTCGCCAGTTATGCAAAATTAAGCAGGGATCAGCTTCTGGATAATGACTTTTCACAGCAGGCAGTTCTGCCCGGGAACGACAATATCCGCATCATACGTGTCGAACTGATTCCTAAATATCTAAATCAATTTCAAGTAATTGATATAAGGACCGATTTAAGCATTCGCTTTGAATTTATATACCAGTCAAAAGAAGCAGGAGATCTGATGGTCATATTACAGGTTTTCAAAAATTCAGGTGAGTTAATTTTCGAACTTGCTTCAGCAGATTATAATTTCAAAAATGGCAGGGTAAAAGGTGAATCTGCTATCCCGGGAAATTTTTTAAATGACGGCCTGTACTATATCTCGCTGGCATTCGTTAAGAATTCATCAACCCGGCTTTTTTATTATGAGTCGTGTTTGTCCTTTGATGTGGAAGATTATAAAGATTCAGATAGTAACTACGGAAAATGGTCAGGAATTGTAAGGCCTGCTTTCCCTTTAAACCTTACACAGGAACATTAACAGAAATAATCTTACTATTATTCTTTTTAACTTTGTAAAGTCTCCAAAACAGCAATAATTCTACCTTCTGAATGAACGGAAACGAAAGTTTATTGAATGAATAACCGAATACCCCAGAAGCCTCCGGAAATTTTACCAGTTCCCGATCATATCAAAAGACCCTTATGGTCTGTGATGATTCCAACCTATAATTGCAGACAGTACCTGGCAGAAAATATCATGTCCGTGCTGGCCCAGGATCCAGGAACGGATCACATGCAGATTGAAGTAGTTGATGACTGCAGTACAGACACTGATGTGGAATCCCTGGTGAATGAAATAGGTAAAGGCAGGGTTAGGTATTATCGTCAGCCAGAGAATGTAGGAAGCCTTCGCAATTTTGAAACATGCATTAGCCGTGCAACGGGCTACTATATTCATTTATTACACGGAGATGATCAGGTATTAACCGGATTTTATGATGAAATTGAAAATCTTTATAAGGCTTTCCCTGATGCGGGTGCGGCTTTTACCGGATATACATTTGTTGATGAACAAAATTTACGCCTGTATGATAACCCGGAATTATTGAATGAACCCGGCCTGCTTAATAACTGGCTTTATCAAATTGCACGCACACAGCTTATTCAGCCTCCGGCCATAGTTGTCAGAAGATCTGTATATGAAAAACTGGGAAGTTTTTATGCGGTTCATTACGGAGAGGACTGGGAAATGTGGGTTCGGATCGCGGCACATTATCCTGTTGCACACAGTCCCAGAAAACTGGCATTATACAGGGTACATCAAAACAATATTACCAGCCGGTATTTTCTTACAGGACAAAGCATGACGGACGTATTGAAAGTGTTGGATCTCATCCAAAATTTCCTGCCGGTTAATGACCGGGCCGGGGCAAAGCGTTATGCAAAAAAACACCTGGCATATTATTTTGCTTACACATCAGACAAGATCTATCACGTATTCGGCGAACCCCATGTTGCACTGGAACAATCAAGACGCGCCATGAAAATGCATTTCAGCCACACTACTTTCCTGCAATGGCTGAAGATCAAAATTAAAATCCTTATAGGTTATAAAATGAAACGTGAAAAGAAATGGTTATACCGGCCAATTAATTTTTTCAGATAAACTTTTAAGGCGTAAAGCTTAAAGCATAAGGCTTAAAGCTTAAGGCATAAAGCTCTAGGCGTAAGGCGTAAGGCTCAAGGCATAAAGCCTTAGGCTTTTGGCTTTAAGCTTTTGGCTTTCTTCGGCCTTACGTAATTAAATAATTTTTTGAGGTTATTGAAGGGCTGTTCTACACAATACCAGGAAATGGTTGCACAGCCGATAGCAAGGATAAAATATATCCAGAAGCTGATATAGGGAGAAGCAAATATTTTTCCTGCAGAAGACAAGTCAATTCCGCTTCCAATTAAGGCATGCTGCGCGATCTCAAATAATTTCCAGAAAAATAATGTGGCAATCAGGTGATATAAATAAATACCATAACTGATTTTTGAGAGATATTGCACAACCCGGTTCTCCAAAAACAACTTAGCTATGCCGGTATAACCCCGGTTCGCAATATCAATTACGGTGACTGCAAAAAGTGAAATGAAAACCCTGTCCAATCCTATAAAACTCCGGTGATGATTCGTCAGAATCAGCAAAATCCAAACGGGGATAGCAATAATCGATGCCCATTTCAACCATTGATTATTTTCTTTTCCGGTATAATGCAAATATGCAAGCAAGGCGCCGGCGGCAAAGGAGTCAATACATGAAGGCATCAGAACAAGCATTGGAAATACCGGCTGATATGGAAAAATGGTAAGGAATATTATCCTGAAAGCTATCGCCGAAACAGCCATCAATAAGAATACTTTGAAAAGATGCTTTGTTGGAATGAAAAGGATGATCCAGGGCCAGATAATATAAAACTGCTCTTCTACTGCCAATGTCCATAAATGGACTGCGTAAGGACCCCAGCTACCGGTGATAAATATCCAGACGTTATAAATATATCCAAAATAATATCCCGGGTGTTGCCGCAGGTCATAGCCCTCCAAAGGGAAAAGCCAGAGTATAAGCAGATAAAGGTAACAGGCGGGGAAAATGCGCAAGGTTCTACGGGTAAGAAATGCCACGGCTACCTTCCACACCGCCATACCTTTCCCGATCGCTTTTCGCTTGGCATCAAGCAAAATCCTTGTGATCAGGTAACTGCTCAAAACAAAAAAGAAAACGATAAATGAACCCAGGTCGTAGCGCCAGCTTTTAAGTCCGATAAGAAAAACAGAAAAATGATAAACGACCACAAATAATACTGCACAGAAGCGAAGCCCCGATAACTGAGGCTTAAACTTGAATTTTGTGACTGGCTTTTCCTGTTCAGATATGGTCAATACAGTCGTTTTGAATGGATCTGGAAGGGTTTAATCCTTTTAAACGGGCAATTTCCCAATTTAGTACAGTTTCCCAATACCTAAGTTTTGGAAAAATAATGTGAATTGCTTTTAAAACTGGAAATCACAGAGTATATTTAAGTCTCCCCATCATCCTTTGATCCCCGCTTTTCGTATTCCTATTGTTGAATAACTGATCCTTTCCTTACAAAAGACCGCCGTTCGTCACCTTACGACTTCTTTTAAATTGATCAGTATGAAAACTTCAACTCTACAGGGAAAATATTATTTATGTATTTCCAGAATTTCTAAAAGCAGAACCGGACTTATTATTTTTATTTTTTTATGTTTTCAATTCGGTGAAGCAAAAAGTCAGAGCTGCAGCCTGTGTTGCATTCCTTCATTTCCATCTCTCACTGTATATCAGGCATTTCAAACGGGTCATGGAATGGGGTTTGGAGTAGAAGCCGGCACCTGGAATAAAGACGCTGGAAAATTCAGTTATTTTATTGGTACCAGCATGGTATGGACAGGTATCAGCAATCCCGAAACAAAAACAAACAATTCTCCCAATCAGACACTGTTAAGTTTTTATGTGAAGGGACAATATAAATTAACGAACCACCTGTATATTGTGGCCGCGCCAGGTATTGTAAATCTTTCTTATTTAGAATTACAGACTGGTCTTAGATATATATTTCCGGTAACCAGTAAAATTGGTATTGGTATTGAACCTGCGTATGCAATAAATCAAAAGCAACTGGTTGTGAATGCAAATCTGCACTTCGCTTTAAGATAAAAAAAATCCATGCAGCGAATATAACACTGCATGGACCTTCGCGAAAAGATTAATGTACTTTATCTACATTATTGTATTTGTCTGTCCAGGCATCTATTTTAGGTTTGTCTTTTCTGGATTCATAAATTGTAATCAGCATATCATATGCATCCCTTAATGCGACCTTATCAGCCTTTTTTAATTTCCCCTGCGAGCCCAGTAACTGATCTACTTTTTCCAGATATGGAATGGCCTCATCAAATTTTTTGACACTCATGGCACGATAATCCTGCCTCTTTTTCAACTCATCTGCATTGGTATTCCCTTTTGGTTTACCCAGTATCTGAAATTCTACTCCCTCGTTATATGAAATCTGTCCGAGCACAAGTGAAGTCTGTGGATAGTTGGGATTCAGTTTAAAACTTGTCTGTAGTCTGTCCTGTGCTTTTTTAATGAGATCATCTGAATTCGCCACCCGTTTACCCGTACTGGTATCCGTAGCATACTGATAAAGTTCCAGACCATAGTTGAAATAATAAATGGCGCTGTCAGGGTGTTCTTTATTGATCACCTCATATTCTGCAAAGAGGGAATCTTTGTTACCGCTTTTCCTTAGAGCATCCAAGGTTAGTTCATCATAAAAAATATCATTCGGATATCGCAGTTTTCCCAATGCAGTGTATTTAGCTGCATTTTCCTTATCTCCTTTTCGGGTATAATAATCAGCCAGCCATTTATAGATTTCCGCCATATCGTTTCCGCCGATTTTTGTAATACCAGAATCTGCGATGGTCTTATAATAAATAAGTGCTTCATCGCGCTTGTCTGCTTTTTCTGCAGATATACCTGCATATAAAGTAGCAGTGGAATCCATAGATTGTTTGATCCAGCCTTCCTTATACATAAAGCCAATGGCAGAAATGGCTCCTTTGAAATTCATGAGTGCTTCCGCATATTTCTGTGCATTATAATCGTTTGCTCCTGTCTGGAAAAGACCCTGATATATTTCATTGATGGGTTTGTAACTATCCAGAACAAGCAACGCAAATTTTTTATCATCATACTGGACATAATTTTTCAATGCTGCCAGTGATTGAAGTAATGCATCCGGATACTGAGTCTTCAACTGATCATTTACTGCGATGGCGTTATACACTTTAACTTTGTAATACCATGCTTCAGCATTCTTCTGGTTCTTATCCACCAGCAGGGTCTTGTCAATTTCGTCTTTGGCTTCTGCCAGTTTATTTGCTTTCAGTAATTCTTTTACTTTATCAACAGATTGAGCAAACAATCCTGTACAAACTACAGCCATAACAAGGCTTAAAAGCATCCGTTTCATGAGATTTTTTATTTGAAGTTTTCTGATGACGTTATTCTGGATTCGGTTCTGATGGCAAGATATCCAAAACCGGGCCTTCCCCCTCTTTTACCTCTGAAATTGTTGATTCTTCATCAAGCTGTGTAATGGCAGCTATTCCATCTCCCTCATCAAGGCGGATCAGTTTGACCCCCTGGGTAGCACGACCCAGTTCACTGATTCCCTGAACTGGCATTCGGATTGTAATTCCTGATTTGCAGGTAATCATCAGATCTTCCTTTTCTGTGACATCAAGTATGCCGACCAGCTTACCTGTTTTTTCAGTAACCTGAATGGTTTTGATTCCTTTACCTCCCCGGTTCGTTACGCGGTATTCATCTACCAGGGTGCGTTTTCCATAACCGTTTTCGCTAACAACCAGCACGGTTCTGGATTTATCGTCCTTATTGACACATATCATGCCAATCACTTCATCCAGATTATCATCCACTTCAATACCGCTTACCCCGATAGCGCCCCTTCCCGTCGGTCTGACGTTCTCTTCAGGGAAACGTATGGCACGTCCGGATTTAACCGCCATCATGATTTCAGAATTACCTTCTGTTAAGCGTGCTGTCAGCAGCTGATCATTTTCAAGAATGGTAATCGCGTTCACACCGCTAAGCCTTGGCCGGCTGAAATCTTCCAGCTGTGTTTTTTTGATAACACCCCGCTTGGTGCAAAGCACGATATAATGACTGTTTAAAAATTCCAAATCCTTAAGATCTTTCACATCGATGATGGCTTTTATTTTATCATCGAGGGGAATCTGTATCAGGTTCTGAACTGCACGGCCTTTACCTATACGGTCTCCTTCAGGTATCTGGTAAACATTCAGCCAGAAACACCTTCCTTTTTCAGTAAAAAACAGCAGTGTATGGTGAGAACTGGCGACAAATAAATGTTCAATATAATCTTCAAGCCTGGCCTTCCCTCCGCTCAGTCCTCTGCCACCCCTGCGTTGCTGACGATATTCAGTAGCCGAAGTTCTTTTAATATAACCATTATGAGATATGGTAATGACAACATCTTCTTCCTTGATCAAATCCTTGATGCGGACTTCATCATCGAGGTAGGTGATTTCAGTTCTGCGAGTATCACTGAACTTTTCTTTTATTTCAAGAAGTTCTTTCCGGATAAGAGCAAAACGTTTTGCTTCATCTCCCAGTAAATCTTTTAAGTATGCTATTTGCTTTTGCAATTCATCAAATTCATTGCGGATCTTATCTCTTTCCATACCTGTCAGGCGTTGCAGGCGCAGTTCCAGTATGGCTTTGGCCTGGATCTCACTGAGACCCCAGCCTGCATTGATCAGATTATCTTTAGCCAGATCGGGAGTAGATGATGAACGGATCAGTGAAATAACTTCATCCAGGTGGTCAAGGGCAATTAGGTAACCCTGTAGTATATGCGCTCTTTTTTCGGCTTCTCTCAATTCAAACTGAGTTCGGCGGATAACCACCTCGTGGCGGAATTCTATAAATTCTGAAATAATTTCTCTGATATTGAGCGTTCGCGGTCTTCCTTTTACAAGGGCCACATTATTGATTCCATAAGAGGTCTGGAGTTCAGTATGTTTGTATAACTGATTAATAACTACATTTGCTACGGCGTCCCTGCGGAGGTCAATAACAATTCGTATTCCTTCCTTTTCATTGGATTCATTACGGACATCAGAGATACCTTCAATGGTTTTTTCATTTGTCAACTGGGCAATCCGGTCACATAGTCCGTCGATATTTATCTGGTAAGGAGTCTCGGTTATTATGATCTGTTCGCGGCCATTATTTTTTGCATCCACATGCAGTTTACCACGTAGTACAACACGTCCCCGTCCAGTATGCATGGCAGCTTTTACGCCTTCCATACCAAATATCACTCCGCCTGTGGGGAAATCAGGAGCTTTTACATACTGCATAATTTCTTCTACAGTAATATCTCTTTTGTCAATAAATGCCACGCATCCATCGATGGATTCAGACAGATTATGAGGAAGCATATTGGTAGCCATACCTACGGCAATTCCACTGGCACCATTGATCAGCAGCTGTGGAAAACGGGAGGGTAAAATCGTTGGCTCCGTCAGGGATTCATCAAAATTGGGCTGAAAGTCCACCGTGTCTTTATCGATATCCTCCAGCATGGCTTCAGCGAGCCGGTGCAAACGTGCTTCAGTATAACGCATTGCAGCAGGACCATCTCCGTCCTGACTACCGAAATTTCCCTGTTTGTCAACAAGCATGTAACGTATGCTCCACTCCTGCGCCATCCTGACCATGGTGTGATATATGGCCGCATCTCCGTGTGGATGATATTTCCCCATCACTTCACCCACGATTCGGGCAGATTTCTTAAATGGCTTATTACTATTACTACCCAGTTCATTCATCCCGA
>JABDDT010000051.1 GCA_013287475.1 Bacteroidota bacterium | reverse complement strand
AACATACTTTCGTTGCGGGAGACAATGTAAAGAACCTTGCACAGGTAAAAAAAGGCGACATCATTACGGCCGTTTATACGGAAGCGATTGCATATGAAGTCAAGGAACACGGTGCGACCGGAGTGCAAACCACAACAGCTACTGCAGCTGCCAAACCCGGTGAGAAACCTGCCGGCGGTGTAGCACAACAAACTACCGTAACAGTTATGATCACAGCGATCGACCCCAAAGTGCCGACTGTTACTTTTATGGGACCGAGGGGGAACAAAGAGACCATCAAAGTTAGAGACCCAAAGAATCTGAATGGAGTGAAAGTCGGTGACAAGGTAGACATTACTTATACTGAAGCACTCGCAATTACGGTAGATGAGGCACCGAAAAAATAAACGTATTGGGAAATGATGAAACCCTATTTATTTGTTTTGTTCCTCCTTTTATGCGGGTGCACCGGTCTCGCTCAATACAGTCAGATGCAACTGTCGAAAAAACAACAGCACTACACTGACAGTTTGAAAAAGGTGGTTTATCATCATACTTTCCCCATATGGGGCCAAAAGGCGTACAAGATGGGCGTGGACATTCCTTATCCGGGGGGTGTAATGACAAATTATTTTTACGCGAATCAGGGATTGATTATAGAAAACTTACAACTTGGGTTGCAAACCAACAACCAGGATATTCCGCTGACGCCCATCAATTTCATTGGCTTTGGTAAAAATAATGTAACAGCCCATACTTTCAATGTGAGGCCCGATCTCTGGATATTTCCCTTCCTGGATGTTTACGGGATTTTTGGGTATGGATCTTCGACTACGACGGTGAATATTAATACGCCAGTCACCTTAACTTCCGTTGTCACCCAAAATGTGAAGACAGTCGGATTTGGATTTACAGGCGCTTTTGGATTTGGCATTTTCTTTTTGGCTGCGGATTTGAACTGGACATGGAATAAGCCCGATAAACTGGATAATCCGGTACCAGCCCAGACAATGAGTTTCCGGCTGGGTCATACTTTCAAATTTGCCGAACATCCTCAAAAGAATATAGGTATCTGGGCAGGGGCATTGCGGGCTCAGTTTGGAGCAGGTACAGTAGGTGAAATAAAACTCTCAGATGCATTGCCTCCGGAAGTCTGGCAAAGAAAAGATGAAATTGTAAATCAATATTACACCTGGTACAATGGATTGGATCCAAACAATCCGGCTGATAGATTAAAGATGCAAACGGCAGACAAAGTATTGACTCCTATTATAGAAAAAATCAACGCAGCCGACGGGTCAGCTATTGTTCGTTATGCGCTGGATAAAAGACCCGGTCAGGAATGGAATATGATCGTCGGTGGCCAGTACCAGGTGAATAAACGTTGGGTATTCAGATCAGAGGTAGGTTTTTTGGGTGATAGAAATACATTTTTATTATCTGCGAACTACCGGTTTTTTGTTTTTTAAGAAAATGAAGTTGGCCTGATTCATCAACTTTGTATAATTGGATTATTTGCTTATGAGACGAAGTAGATTTAAATCAGGTCAGCTCAGCATATTTTTTATAATTCTTTTTTTGTCGCTTAAGGTACCCGTAAAGGGTCAGGTGTTGATTGCTTTATTGTTTGGCGACAAATTGAATTCTGATAAACTGGAGTTCGGTTTATTGGCAGGCCCTAATTTTTCTTATATAAGCAATAGTGAAGCACAATGGAAGACCGGCCTCGGCCTGGGACTTTATTTCAATATCAAGCTCTCCGATAAATGGTTTTTTCATCCCGAAGCTGTACCTAAATCTCCTTTTGGCGGGAAAAACATTCCGGTATATCCGCTGGATGATCCGAACCTAAACGCATCTTTCCAAAACGGAACCATTACACGGGAGATGTCTTACATAAGTTTGCCGTTACTGTTCCGGTATCGAATCAAAGGTTTGTTATTCGCCGAGGCAGGTCCCCAGTTGAGCTTAAGGACAAATGTCAAGGATATTTTTCAGGTAGGTGTGGCTGGTGGTGAACTGGAGTATACAAAGAAAGTGGAAGATGACTACACCCGGTTTGATTTCGGAGCTGCCATAGGCCTGGTGATAAAATTAAAAAGAGATAATGGCATGGGAATAGGTTTGCGTTATTATTATGGCTTTATAGATGTTATGAAAACCATGTCAGGCAGCCAGCAGAACAGCGGCTTGTTTGCCTATGTTTCTTTTCCTGTAGGCGGAGTGAAAAGCAAGAAGGAAGAATGAGAGGAGCAAGGAATGGTTGGCGGATGGCGGTTGACGGTTGGCGGTTGAAGGATGGCGGGAGAAAATATATTAGCTTACAATATAAAATATTCACGATGAAAAAATGGGTCTTCTTCTCGGCAGTCCTGGTTGCACTTACCGCATTCAGCTACAGTAAATCGGTTGCACCGGAATGGGTATCCTTGTTCGATGGCCATTCGCTGAACGGATGGAAAGTAGGAAAAAACGCAGGCACGTTTTCTGTAAAAGACGGTCAGATCGCCGTGCATGGCCCTACGGCTCATTTGTTTTACGTAGGTGAATACAATAATCATGTCTTTAAAAATTTTGAATTTAAGGCGGACGTCATGACTTATCCTGGCGCGAATTCAGGTATTTATTTTCATGCACAATACCAGGAAAGCAGCTGGCCTGAAACAGGATTCGAAGTACAGGTAAACAATTCGCATACGGACTGGAAACGAACCGGCAGCCTGTACGATGTTGTCAACATAGAGGAAGTATATGTGAAAGACATGGAATGGTTCACAGAATATATTAAAGTAGAGGGGAAACACGTCATCATAAAAATCAACGACAAAACGGTTGTAGATTATACCGAACCTGCTGATTACAAACCAGAACCTGGACAAACAAACCATTTTCTATCAAGCGGCACTTTCGCCTTACAAGGGCACGATCCGAAAAGTGAAGTGCATTTCAAAAACATCATGGTGAAGGTTTTGGACTAGAATAGAACTAATGGCTAATTTTATTAGACATCATTCGGACAGTCGATACAATAATTTTTGTATGCAGACACAAATAAAAGACGATTTCGAAAAAGACAAAGCCGATTTGATCACAATAGTCAGGGAAATGACTGAATCTGCTTCAGGAATCGAAAGCACAAAACATTGGGCCAAAGATGCTTTATGGTTTGATATACCGCCTTTTGCTTCAAAAGGAATTGCTCCTGCAATAAAAATGTTTGACAGCGTATTTAAGTCCTTTAAATCATGTAAAATAACTATTCTTAACACGGAGGTTATTATAAGTAATGAATTAGGAGTAGTATGCACGGTTCAAAAAGCGGAAATAGTATTTCAAAATGATATTAGTAAAACACTATTCATTCGTGAAACGGATTGCTTTAAAAAATTGAATGATAATTGGCAATTGTTTCATCAGCATGCGTCTGTACCGACAGGAGAATGGGATGGTAAAATCATATCGGACGTCGGATAATGTTTCAAACTAATACTAAATAGCTTGCAGAGATGGTACAGCTTCTCCCACTAATTGAATGTCAAAATGAAGTTTTACATCATCACCTACAACAAGGTTACCTGTTTCTGTAAGCAGACCAAAATTGAGTCCGAAATCCCTTCTATTAATTTTTCCATTAATCTCAAACCCTGCTCTTCTGTCCCCAAACCTTCCTGCCCCAATACCTGAGAGTTGAGCCTCGAGTTTGACTTTTTTTGTCGTTTTGAGAATTGTTAATTGTCCCTCAAGACTAAAATCTCCATCAGATTCCTTCAGATTCCCGTCAAACATAATTTTCGGAAAGTTTTCTGTATCAAAAAAAACAGGTGACTTAAGATGGTTATCCCTTTCAGAATTATTTGTGTCGATGCTATTGGTATCAATTTCAAAATGAATCAAGGCATTGTTGAAGTTTTCATTTTCGACCTGAACTTCTCCCGTAAATAATTTGAAAGTGCCTGAGACATTTGAGATGGCCAGATGTTTTACTTTGAATTGAACTTCTGAGTGATTGCGGTCGATTGTCCAATTTGTTTTTTTGCTTTCAGTCATAATGTGAATTTTATATCCACAAAACTATGACCTGCATTTCTTCAATCTTTTACCAAATGGTAAATAATCATTTTTGAGTTCTGATTCTGCTTAAGGATTGTTGTGTGATGCCCAGGTATTTTGCCAGATCACCGAGACTGATTCTTTGCAGTATCTGGCTATTCTCATTTACAAACAGATTGTAGTTGGTGGTTGCATTTTTTTCAAGTATTTCACTTATCCGTTTTGTCATTTTTACGGTTGCAATGGAAACTAATTTCCTGAAGAAAGTCTCCATACAATGATATTTTTTACAAAGATCTTCCATATCATTATGCCTGATCAATGTTACTGTTGTTGATTCTAAGGCCATTATGATATAGTTTGACGGAGTTTGTGTGAGATAACTTGCAAAAGCTGTAAATAATACATTTTCAGAAAAGAAACGCATAATGAATTCTTTATCGTCGCTGATAAAATACATTTTTGTGAGTCCTTCATTTATAAAAAACAGGTGCCTGCAAACCTTCCCGGGCTGCAACAGCAATTCTCCTTTCTTGAAAGTCTTAGTTGTTGCATTTTGAATTAATTCTTCTGCTGCTTCATTTTCAAGCGGTGAGAACTGATTAGAATATTGAAGAAAGTCGGCCATTAAAGTTTTCAATTTAAAAGCAAATTAGGGTACAAAATGAGAACTTTTTCAGAGAGTTTTCTTGAGATTCCGTTCCCCCAGTAATCCTAATGCAGGCATGATATCATTCCTGGTTTCAAGGGTCGATGGATTTATGCTCCAGTTTTCTGCAATTTTCATAACGATTTCTTCATCGGGAAGGGCAATGTCCTCACGTTCAAAATAATTTTTTTCTTTTGCATCCTCTGAAAATGTATCTATCAGGTGAAGGGTCTTTTCAAAATCTGTTGCTTCACCTTCAATCGAAATATTTTCGTTTGCTTCGCCGAGGTAGGTATAAACTCGTTTTATATTTCCTTCAACTGCCTTCATCCAGCAATGATATTCAACTATCCGGTTCGTGCAAAAAAACTGCGCTTCTCCATAGTCCCTGCTCAATTTTTGCAGTATGCTCTTTACATATTCTATTTCTTTTTTGCTGTCGCCATGTGGAAGTCCAAGGCCGCAGGCAATTGTCCAGCCGTTGACAGGAGGTGTGATAAAAACAGAATTTTCATATGCTTTTTCTATGCCAATATTCCAGTTGCATGGTCTGATATCAGTAAGGTTCAGCATTTTAATCAGCTCTTCCGTATGAACAGATTTTATAGCGAACCACATGCATTTATATCCAAATGAAACAGGCTGATCTGAAATTTCCATATCTGCGGCAGTCGCAGTATTTGAATTATGCAGGCCCTGTTTGTTTTTAATTTTATTGAGTATCCAGGGACTTGCGATAAAAACAAAAACAATGATGATGATGGCAATTCCGGGAATATTGTTCAGCATGTATGTAGAACTTGAACCTTTAATAATATTGTTACCATCCAGCTAATATTGACTCTGCCTTTGTTGTTTTGAATTATTCGAGATCAATTCTGGCAATCAGATGCAACATAGTAAAAAAAGTTGCGTCTTATGTTCAATGGAAAACCGGGCATCTATTGTTCAGATCCGGACAATTTCCCAACGATATTGGGTTAGATCCCATTGACTGGCAACATTTTATAAAATTGGCATTTTCTTAGTTCTATGCGCTGAACGCTTAACGCTGAATGCTGAACGCTTAACGGCCAATCGCTACCGCACTTGCGGGACCAACGAAACAAAAATTTATGTTTAAGAACAATTTGAAAATCGCCTGGAGAAACCTGCTGAAAAGCAAGACTTATTCATTTATCAATATCGCAGGTCTCGCGGCAGGTATGGCCGTAGCGATGATTATCGGTTTGTGGATTTCCGACGAACTCTCTGCAAACAGGCTGTTTAAAAACTATGATTCGATTTATCAGGTCATGATGCATCAGACCTTCGATGGGAAAAGGGGTACACAGACCGCCCTTCCATATCCCCTGGGAG
The DNA here is from genome assembly GCA_013287475.1 of Bacteroidota bacterium. Lineage (GTDB taxonomy): Bacteria > Bacteroidota > Bacteroidia > Chitinophagales > Chitinophagaceae > Puia. The sequence goes on along the minus strand of JABDDT010000051.1, from coordinate 18,257 downwards.
AAGAGCTGAAGGCTAAGTATCCGGATATGAAGTACGTTGCGATGTGCGACTGGGGACAGAATCATTCCCTGGTATATGGAGATAAAAAGATCAGCAAATACGGGCACTATATAGGGGAGGATGCGGTGAACATGTTTTCTCTGAACATCCTGAGCGGCGACAAAAACCCGCTGCACGATCCGCGTTCTATCGTATTGACCGAAGAGACTGCAAAGGCACTTTTTCCAAATGGAAATCCGCTGAATAAAATTGTCAGATTGGACAATACAGTCGACCTGAAAGTCACCGCCGTTGTAAGTAAACTACCAAAGAATGCTTCACTCAGTTTTGATTACCTGATACCCTTTCAATTGCAGGAGATGATCTATACCTGGGTTAAACAATATCATAAAACAAACTGGGGAAATAATTCCTGGCAGATTTATGTTCAGCTGAATGATCATGCCACTGAAAAAAGCGTGGATGCAAAAATCAAAAATGTCGTCATCTCTCATTTTACGGATGTAAATACACTTAAAAGCGTCAAACCCGAAGTCTTCATTCATCCGATGTCCAAATGGCGGTTGTATGGCGATTTTGAAAATGCCGTAAATACGGGTGGCTTTATAAAATATGTAAAAATGTTTGGCATATTGGGTCTCGTAGTACTGCTCATAGCCTGTATTAATTTCATGAACCTGAGTACAGCCCGGTCAGAAAAGAGAGCCAAAGAAGTGGGGGTTCGTAAAGCGGTAGGCTCAGACCGTGGACAATTGATCCGCCAGTTTCTCAGTGAATCTCTTTTTATTTCCTTTCTGGCCTTCCTCTTCGCACTGGGCATCGTAGCCCTGACGCTGCCTTATTTTAACAGGCTGACAGAAAAGGAAATGAGTCTTCAACTCGGCAGTCCGTTGTACTGGATTATCATGATCGCATTTACCCTGCTCACCGGATTATTAGCTGGCAGTTACCCGGCATTTTATCTTTCATCTTTTAATCCCGTCAACACACTGAAGGGAAATCTGAATATTGGCAGATCCGATGCATTACCACGTAAAATTCTTTTGGTTTTACAATTTGCCAGTTCCGTTATTTTAATGATTGGTACCACGATCATTTACCAGGAAATTCAGTTTGGTAAAAACCGTCCGATTGGTTTTGATAACAGGGGACTGATTTCTGTGGATTGGTCGGACGATATCAGTAAAAATTATGAAGCGCTGCGCGCGGACCTGCTGAGCTCCGGGGCTGTTGTTTCCGTGTGTCAGAGCAATTCCCCACCCTCCGATATTTACAGCAACAACAACGGTTGGGAATGGAAGAACAGCCAGCCGGTAGAAAAAACCGTCATCTTCTCAACGATTGCTACCGCTTACGACTATACGAAAACCATCGGGATTAAATTAATTGCCGGAAGAGATTTCTCGCGCGATTATGCTGATTCCAATTCTGTGATTCTGAACCAGGCTGCGGTAAAAAGGATGGGAATAAAAAATCCGGTAGGAGAACCGTTGAGATGGAATGATAAACCAATGACTGTGATCGGTGTGATTCCTGATATCCAGATGGAGTCGCCGTTTCGCCCTATTTCACCACTCACCATTATTTTCAATAAAGAGTGGGTAGGATTCGTGAACGTGAGAATGAACCCAAAAATGTCTGCATCGGACGCCCTCAAAAGGATTCAGCCCATTTTTGACAAATACAATCCGGCTTTTCCTTTTATCTATCGTTTCGCGGATATAGAGTATGCGAAGAAATTCAACTACGAAGAACTCGTGGGAAGCCTGGCTGCCATCATCGCAGTGATCGCGATCTTCATTTCATGCCTGGGACTTTTTGGTCTTGCTTCTTTCACGGCAGAGCAACGCGTCAAAGAAATCGGTGTGCGAAAAGTTTTGGGTGCCAGTGTAATCAGTCTCTGGCAACTACTTTCGAAAGATTTTGTAAAACTGGTACTGATTTCCTGTTTTATTGCGGTACCGGTGGCATATTATTTTATGGACGAATGGCTTAAGGATTATAAGTACAAAATTAATATCGGCGCCGGCGTTTTTATAATGGTAATTGCATTGTCCATCATCATTACATTAATTACCGTAAGCTTCCAGGCCATTCGTGCTGCTACGGCAAACCCTACGAGAAGTCTGCGCTCAGAGTGAGTTATCACTTTGCTATGCTTCAGTGATCATAGTCGGCTTCGCTCACGCCGGATCCCGCCAACGCCGGGGGCAGGCGGGAGGAGCTGGAGTGGAGGCTAAAAAACTATTTATATCCAACCGTACCGGATAGCTTTTCCAACCAGTTCACTGGTATTATTTAGCTTTTTCTTACAAAGCATATTTTTACGGTGAGTGTCTACGGTTTGCTTGCTGATTTTTAAGATCTGGCTGATCTCTTTGCTTAGTCTTCCCTCAATTAAAAGTTTCAACACCTCTCTTTCCCTTTTGGTTAGTTCATCTTTGCTTTCAATAAAAATATTTTTCGATGCCACATCCTGGTAGGATACCTCTCCATTCATCCCTATAAAAGATAATATTGGTTTACCCTCTTGTTTCAGGTAAGTGATATCAGAAAGCATATTCAGTGTTCTTAAAAATCTCCCTTTCAGATCATGTTCCAGTAAAATTCCCTGATAAAGCATTCGAGCATATTCACCATTTTTCTTTATCATACGAATATCATAACGCACTTTATATTTCATCAGTTTTCCAACTGGTAATTTGGAAAAGAATTCCATAGTTCTGTTTCCGATACCCAAAAACCAGGACCGGTCTTCGGGATGTATTATGGTATTCAGAAAGGCAATATCAAATTCTGAATGATGATAACCCAGGACCTCTTCTACTTCCTCACTTACAAAGTCCATATTCACCATATGATGATTAATAATAAAATAAAAGGAATTCCCAAACAGAAAAAAGTTCAAAAATTTATTATAACTCTCCTTGTCAAATCGCAGCCGACCTGGTATAGATTTATTCGTGTACGGCTTAAACATTTTATTAAATTCATTTTTGAACGGTTCCTGTTTCATAAACTGATTGTTTAAAAAATGTTTATTTGATTCTGTCAAATTATTTCGACGTAACAAAAGTTGGGAGGGAACAGATTAAAATATTGGCTCCTCAAAATCTACCTACAAATAGGTATTTTTTCGAATCAAAATCAAGTTTACTTTTAAGCTTAATTATAGGTATCTATACTTAAGCTTGTAACCGCGGATCATTTACCCGATTGTATCCACCCTTTTAGGCCTTGCACAGCATCGTTTAATTTATTGAAAATTCGTACCATTTATTATTGTGCGTGAACCGGCTTTGGTTTTCGCAATGAAATTTTCATGTTACTCAATCTAGTCAATTTACCCATCACCTTCAACCTTCATTTATGCAAAAAAAACTTTACTTGTCATTTGCAGCATTTATTACGATTATTCTTTTTTTATCTTCCTGCAAAAAAAATGGTTCTGAATTATGCAATTGCAGTCCGGATAACCTGGTCATCACCTCTTCGATGTTTTATAGTGGTCTGAATAATCCGCGGGGCATAAAATTTGGTCCTGACGGAGCTCTTTATGTTGCAGAGGGCGGTGTAGGTGGGACATTCACGAGTACAACCTGTATGCAGGTTCCGGCAGCCGGTCCTTATACGGGCAGTGATACGGGGTCAAGGATTTCCAGAATTGACAGGGAAGGTAAGAGAACAACAGAGGCAGATCATCTCCCTTCCAGTGCCACAAGCGTAGCTATCGGAGGCTTTGTGAGCGGTGTGGCAGATGTTGAATTTATTGGCCATACCCTCTACGGACTTCTCACGGGTGCAGGTTGCTCTCACGGAGTACCGGATGTTCCCAATCAGGTGTTTAAGGTGAATCACGACGGAACCTGGACTACGGTTGCAAACATCAGCAATTTCCTAATGAATAATCCGGTTGTCAGTCCTGACCCGGCTGATTTTGAACCGGATGGAACTCCATACAGCATGGTGAATGTGGATGGACAATTGTATATCACACAACCTAATCAGCAGGAAATTGACAAGATATCCCCCGGCACAGGAACCATCCAGCGAATCATAGACATTTCCAAGACCTATCCTGGACCTACCAATTGGATAGGACCGACTTCGATGGTATATCACAACGGGAATTTTTATTTTGGAACCCTTACACCATTTCCTTTTGTCCAGGGAGCAGCAAATGTTTATAAACTTACTCCTGATGGAAAATTAAGTGTTTTTGCAACCGGCTTCACTGCTATCCTTGGAATCACTTTTGACGAAGTTGGTGGATTGTATGTTCTTGAAAACACGGTAGGATTTCCATTCCCCAATCCCGGAGCCGGTGATATAATAAGGGTTGATCCTTCCGGAGAAAGGTTAAGCATTGCTTCGGGACTTAATTTGCCCACAGCTATGACTTTTGGTCAGGATAATAAATTATACGTTTCAATTTGGGGTTATGGTGCGCCTCCGGGTGGGGGACAGATCTGGCAGTTCGATGTCACTTGTGCAAAATCCCATGGAATTAAAAAAAATAATGCAGATTAATAATTAAAGCCCTGGCAGGTTCACTTTCCTTGATGATCTAGTAACCAATAATATTGACTGAACTAAATCAACAAAGATTTTAGTTCAGCCATTTGGTTTATGGACAATGTGAGGAATTAGAAACCAGTTTTTCAATTGAACCAGACTGCATAACCCTGCCTTCTTAAATCCAGCGCAAGTTTTTCTTCCATTAACAGGGCCTGTTCCCTTGTCATCGGTTTCAGATTGAGATGTTCGTATAGACTTGGCCGTAAGTAGACACCATATTTCTGAACAATATTGGCAGAAAGCTTATGACCTTTTTTATTTACGTAACCTGTTTTATGTTGGTCGAATCTTTCCGCAGGAGTCTTGCTGGTCATACCCACATACAGACATTCAAGCACGCCGTTAAATTGTGGATTGGCATCCCGGAATTTTTTATTTTCAGTAAAAACTCTTTTTAAAAGTTCTATAACATATACCTGATAACTCATGAATGGCCCTTAGTTGCTGTATCAAATATTCTGCAAAAATTATCGCCTCCTATCTTCACAATTTCATCTTCATTGAAGCCTGTCTTTAACATCGCATCAACAACGGCGTAATAGAATCCAACTTTTTGATCGGCCCATGCATCATTGGTACGTTCGCCGATTCTTCGGGCTCCCGCTGGAGGAGCGGCTCCTGGCTTGGGACCCGAAGCATCCGGAGACCTGTAAGCCGGAGTCATTTTTGTATCGGTGCCGATACAAACATGATCTATTCCAACCGTGTCAACCATGGCCCTTATATTTTGTACATACTCCAACGGCGTATCTGACAAGTGTGTCCACACACCAATTACACCACCGGCACCTGCAACATTTTTAGCCTGCGATTTGCTGATGAGTCTCGGGCGCATCATGTTGGCCATTTGCGGATTTTGTCCCAACTGCGTATCGAGACCCGTATGAGAAATAATCATGGGTTGAGTAGAAAGATTTAGTGCAGCATCTATTGTTGTGTTGCTGGCATGTGTAAGGTCTATCAAAATACCAAGGCGATTGCATTCTTTGATAACATCTGATCCTAATGGTGTCAGGCCACCATATTGAGGGGGGTTGGTGTAAACGTCACCCAGCGGTACAGACGCATCGTGATCGTGAAGTAGTCCCAGTTGTCGCAAGCCCCTTCCATATGCCATTCCCAACCGATCCAAATGTCCTTCGAGAAAATGACCGCCTTCAACCGATTGAACGACGGTTGGTATTTTCTTATCATGAGCAGAACGAATATCCGCCAGGTTCAGTGAACGTTTCATATTGTTACTCTCCAGGATCTTGTCCATCGCATTCAATCCGTTTACGAAGCGATCGTATGCGTCGCCTGGATTGCGTAGCGGTTGATAATCTACAGCGAACGTCATACAGATGACTGATAAACCTGACTTCTTCATCTCGCCAGCCAGGTCAACATTTGGGCCTGGCAATTCAGTTGCACTGAGTGGTACATCAACATGATTATGCGTATCGGTTCCGATCGTTTTGGCCACAATTGCATCGACCCTTGGGTCGCCTTCATTTATGGCAAAAGACAACAGAGGACTTAGCGTAATCGCCGCACCGGCTCTTGTTATGCCGTTGATAAATTTCCTGCGGGACCATTTCTGTTGAGATTTTTTCACTGGGAGATTTTTAATAAATACTTTTAATAAAGATACTTTTTCTTTAATGGCATGATATTAGGTTTGTTCTGCTTATCTATTTCAACACACGGAATCTATAACTCGCTAATTCTTTCTCTTCTTCCAGATCTTTTTTATTTTTAAATATCCGGAGAAACAGTCCTATTCTGCTCTTTTGACCTGGTATTCAGAGTTCTCAAAGCAAATATTCAAAAATTTCAATGAATTGAAAGGGATTTATGGGAATGCCAGCATAGTGAGAAATGAGCGGGTAATTTTTAACATTAAAGGAAATGATTATCGACTCATCGTTTCAGTAAATTTCAGAAAGTTGGCAGCTTATGTAATTTGGTTTGGACCTCATAAAGCTTATGATAAGATTGATTCATCAACGGTAAAGTTTAAAATGAAATAACATGCAGTGGACAGTAATAAAAACGAAAGCTCAATATAAAAAAGCGCTCGCCCGCACTATAGAAATATTTCATGCTGTGGCAGGATCCAAAGAAGAAGATGAGCTCGATTTACTCCTTGTTTTAATTAAAGATTATGAGGATAAGCATATTTTTTTACCGGACCTGGACCCGATTGAGGCGATCAAACTTAAAATGGAAGAACGCGGATTAAAAGCCAAGGATATAGAACCTCTTATCGGAACAAAGGGCCATGTATCTTCTATTCTTTCCGGAAGGAGAGAACTTACTTTGAAAATGGCACAAAAACTTAGAGATTACTTCCAATTACCGGCAGAAGTGTTTATGAAACATAGCGCTTGAGAAGGCCAATCCGCCGTCACTTGATGAACGGAGAATAAATATTTGGGAAACTCAATATATTTATTATACGAATATTGATCATCTCTTAATCCACTCATATGTTAAGAAATTATATTAAGGCAGCTTTCCGAAATCTCTGGAAAAATAAGGGATATAGCTTTTTAAATATTGGGGGACTGGCCATCGGAATAGCATGTGCCGGCCTGATCTTTTTATGGGTGGAGAATGAACTTACTTTCAATCATTATTTTAATAACAGGGATAACCTGTACAAAGTAAAGGACCGTCAGACTTACGATGGCAATACATTTACATTCGATGCCACGCCGGGACCCCTTGCTGCCGGAATAAAAACAGAGATACCGGGAATTAAAAATACTGCCAGAACTACCTGGGGCAATAGCGTGCTTTTCTCCTTGAAAGATAAACCCATTTACGAAGACGGACTTTATGTAGATCCGCCTTTTCTTACCATGTTTCAATTGCAGTTTATTCAGGGAAATGCGCAGAATGCATTTACACAATTACATTCACTGGTGATTTCAGAAACGATGGCCAATAAGTTCTTTGGTGGTGGAAATATTATTGGTAAAACGCTAAGGGTGGATAACAAAGAGGATTATGCTATAACAGGCCTATTTAAAGACCTTCCCAAAAATGTTTCATTCAGTTTTGAATGGCTCGCTAATTTCAAAATTTATGAGGACCAGAATAAATGGCTGCAGGCATGGGGAAGTAATGGTATCAGGACCTTTGTGGAAACGCAGCCCAATGCCGATGTCAATGCCATCAATAAAAAATTGTATGGGTATATTCAGACAAAACAAGAAGCCGCAGCGCGCATGTCTATCTATCCAATGAGCCGATGGAGAATGTATGACAGCTTTGAAAATGGTAAGGAGGTCCCGGGACGAATAAAATACGTGAAACTTTTCAATGTGATTGCATGGATTATTCTCATCATTGCCTGTATCAATTTTATGAACCTTTCCACGGCACGATCAGAACAAAGGGCAAAGGAAGTGGGCGTAAGAAAAGTAATGGGAGCAGGTAAACGAAAACTGATCGGACAATTTATAGGCGAATCTGTGTTTACTTCCATGTTTGCGTTATTGCTGGCAGTGGGCATTATGTATATTTCTTTACCTGCCTTTAATTTGCTGGTTGAAAAGCAATTGTCAGTTGACATTTTCAATCCGCTTCATATCGGCTCTTTACTGACCATCGCCCTGATATGTGGACTGATCGCAGGAAGTTATCCTGCTTTTTATCTTTCCTCCTTTAACCCGATTTATGTTTTCAAAGGAATAAAAATAAAGAGCGGAGGCAGCGCAGGGATAATCAGAAAAAGCCTGGTCGTCATTCAATTTTCCATCTCTGTTATCCTGATCATTTCTACCATCATCATTTATCTGCAGATATTCCATGTAAAAGACCGCGACCTGGGTTATAATAAGAATAACCTGTTGTACATGTATATGCAGGGTAAAATGAAAAATAATTACGCCATAATAAAAAATGATTTACTGGCGTCCGGATTTGTTCAGAATACTGCTTTGAGTAACAGCCCGATATTGGAATTATACAGCAATACCGGAGATTTTTCATGGGAAGGCAAGGATCCCTCAAGATCCGTACTCATAACTATAGAAGGTGTGAGCCAGGAATATATGTCCACCATGGGGCTTCATATGAAAGAAGGCAGGGAATTTTATCCGGGCTCTAAAATTGATAGCAGCAGTGTTATCATCAACGAAACACTGGCGGGTATCATGAATAAGAAATCCTTGATAGGCAGTGTTATTTCAGGGAATGGAGCAAAGTATACCGTAGTAGGCGTTGTAAAGGACTTTATTTATGGGGACATGTATTCGCCTGCGTCACCGCTCATGCTGTTATCGGATACATCCAACAGCAATATATTGACCGTCCGTTTAAAAGCAGGTACACTGCTTCCTGCAACGCTGGCTAAAATGGAAACTATCATAAAGAATGACAATCCGGGATATCCATTCGATTATAGTTTCGTTGATCAGGATTTTGGGAAATTATTTAAAACAGAAACACTGATCGGGCAGCTGGCTGAAGTGTTTTCAATTCTCGCCATATTTATTTCATGTCTCGGGTTATTTGGTCTCGCTGCCTACACTGCGGAAAAAAGGAGCAAAGAAATTGGTATTCGTAAAATTTTAGGAGCGAGTGTGCAGGGCATCGCAGGACTGCTTTCCAAAGATTTTCTTTTGTTAGTTTGCATTTCCTGTCTCATCGCATTTCCGATAGCCTGGTGGATGATGCATAATTGGCTGGATGGATATAAATACCGCATTCAAATCAGCTGGTGGATTTTTATAGGTGCGGGATTGCTGGCAATAGTGATAGCACTTATTACCGTAAGCTTCCAGGCCATCAAGGCTGCCGTTGCCAATCCGGTAATCAGCCTTCGTTCAGAGTGAACTTTGGCTGATGAAGCCAGCCTTCGTTCAGAATGAACTTTGGCTATCAATGCCAGCCTGCGCACTGAGTGAGATTTGATTATACATTGATAATGAGCGGGATAGGCGGACTATAAATTCTGAAGGTAAAATTGTATTTTGGGAAGCATCATCAGCCACCCACAAACCGAACTCAATGAAATACGTACATCTGCTCCTGCTTGCACTGGTTTTATTGCTCTCCTGTTCAAAATCTGGCAATACGAATAATTCAAACAGCAGCCTTTTGGTGTCTGTCACTGAATACCAGTCAGCACCCGTTATTACAAAAACAGTCAGAAATTTTTCTTACGATCAAAATCAACAACTGGGCGCGGTATATACCCATACCTATGATACATCGGGCGGCCAGGCTTATCTGGATTCTTCCCTGATTACCTATCCTTCAAGCAGTGCGACCACACCGCCGGCTTCTTATGACATTATCTGGATGATTGGTTCCGTTAATCCTACTCAGAGTGCTACGGAACATCATTTATTGTATTACGATGGTCAGGAACGGATCATTAAAGATTCCACAAGCAGCAAGACAAATATTTCCAATGCCAACCCCAATTTATTTACAGTATATTTTGGCTATAATAATTCAACCATCGTTGCACAGTCTCTATATCCTGATCCCAATCATGCGGGTTTCAGTCTGATGAATGCACTGGATACTTTTTCTCTGTTTAACGGCAACCTCGTTAACAGCTTACAATATACAGTTGCGGGCGGTAATACTTCTATTTTTAGGACCGACACTTATTTGTTTTCAGCCAGCAAAAATCCCTTATACGAAAGCACACTTGCCAACAGGCTGGGCGCCGAGTTGCGTTTTATTAATTTCGGCGACTTTATTTCTCCCTATCTGATGAGTCAGTGGACAAGTAACTCAAGTACCACTGGTCAGTTTACCAGAAATTATAATTGGGTAACAGATTCTTTGGGCAGGGTGGTGCAGGGTTTTGGTACAGACAAAATATCCGGTCAGGTTACCGATTACTGGACCTTTCAATATTAAAACACAAACCTTTAAAAGCCATATGTTCAAAGACGGCTTTGTTCAGCCGGCTCCAAAATTTAAAAGTCACACGCTTTTTTACTTTATTCAGTTCTCAAACTTTTTATCGGATTTGCCATGGCTGCCTTTATAGCCTCATATCCGACTACGAGCCAGGCTATACAAACCGACACGACCAGAGTCAGCAGGAAAATGCCTGGCCCCAGGTTTATTTTGTAAGAATATGCGAGGAGCCATGAATTCATCAGCCACCATCCAATCGGCGCAGAAATAGTAAATGAGATAAAGATGAGCAAAGTGAACTCCTTTGAGAATAAATAAACAATATGATTTATGGATGCTCCCAGCGTTTTCCTGATTCCTACTTCCTTTGTCCGTTGAACCGCCATAAACGAAACCAATCCATATAAACCGAGTGAAGAAATTAAAATGGCAATGGCGGCAAATATTTTATACAGCGTTGCCAACTGTTCATCATGAGCATAAAACTGTGCGATCTTTTCATCGAGGAACTGGTATTGATAAACATAATCAGGAAAAGTTTTGTTCCAAAGCTGTTCAATTGATTTCAATGAACTTTTCAGATCTCCGGGCTGCAGCTTCACATTCATAATACCAAATCCATCACTCCAGGAACCCATGATGACGGGCATCATCGCTTCTTTTAATGAGGATACGTTAAAGTCCTTTACCACACCTACGATAGGTGCATATTTGGTTTTATCATCCCATATATTTATGAATTTACCAATAGCGTCGTTTGGATTTCTGACACCCAATTTTCTAAGCAAAGTTTCATTCACAACATAACCGCGTACCTGATCGCTATTTTCATAGGGACCGCCTGCTACAAATACGAGACCATATAACTTAAAGTAATCTGCGTCCGCCCATTTCAGACTGGCATAAAAATCAGTTTTCCCGGGTGAATTGTTATATTTAAAATTCATCAGCCAGTTTCCGTCGTCGGAAGGGCTTGCATAACTATAGCTTACATTTCTAATTCCGGGTTGTTGTAACAATTGATTTCGTAATTCTCCCAGATGGCTGTGGCTGATACTATCTGTGGGAATTGACAAATTGACTACCGTAACTTTATCAAAACCCAGCTGATAGTTTTTAAAAAAATCCATCTGTCGGACCATCACGAGCATACTGATCAGTAATACCTGGGCAATGCCGAATTGCAAAACAACTAATGCGCGGCGCAATGAAATACCACTTTTCCCAGCTGCTGAAACTTTGTTTCTTAATGCCATGACAGGATTGAAGCCTGACAATACCAATGCGGGGTAAAAACCAGAAAATAAAGTAACGCTGAGTATCAGTAAAATGAGGAAAGTCAGAACAACTGTATCTTTCAGAAATGCCGGATCAAGTTTAATTCCAAGCAATTGATTTAGTATTGGCAATACCAGCTGAACAATAACAACTGCCGCAATAATGGCAAAGAGTGTGATTATAAATGTTTCACCCAGGAATTGTATGATCAATTGTTTTCGGCTACTTCCCATTACTTTTCTTATTCCGACTTCTTTTGACCTGTTAACAGCCTGCGCAGTTGCCAGGTTTACAAAATTGACGCATGCAATAATAAGAAGGAAGAGTGCAATCAGTTCCAGGGCCCGGATCAGTTCTCTGCTGAATACATGACCACCAAAAATTCCAGCTCTTGAATCGTAGTGCATCTGTCTGAGCGGTATCACCATCATGCCATCGTTTACCCGATCTGCAGGTTTGTGTTTCTTTACAAAAACATCCAGATCCTTGTTGAACCGATCAGCCGTTATATTGGCAGGTAACTCTACGAAACAATAATGATAACTAAGGATTCCACCCCAATCAGTGAGCCCGCCACTGAAATCTGTGGTTTTTAATGTGGAGTAAGAAACGACCACTTTAAGAGGTATGTCGGTATTGACAGGAATATTTTTGAGAACACCGGTTACCTTCAGATCTTTTTTATTCTCGTAAACGATTGTTTTACCGATAGCCTGTCGCCAGTCGCCGAAATATTTTTCAGCTTCACCCTGTGTTAAAACCACCGTGTTTGGTTCCGTCAATGCAGTTTTTCTATCGCCTGCAAGCCAGTCAAAATCGAACATATCAAAAAACTGCGGTTCAGCAAAGAACAGGTCCTCTTCATCAAATTTTTTTGTATCCTGATCACTACCGGCAGGTATGGTTATCTGCTTATCCGTTTTGAAGATCGAAGCAACCAGCAGGTTCGGATAATCTAAACGCAATCCCTGTGCAGTAGGCATGGGTACACCGGAATTATAGGTTGTTCCTTGCGGTGTTTTCGAAACAGTAAATACGCGGTAGATACTGTTTTTCTTTTTATGGAAATTATCAAAGCTGGTTTCGAAATGTATAACCAGGAAGATGAGCAGGCAGGCTGCAATGCCAACAGCTAAACCGGTAATATTTATAAATGTGAAGCTCTTATTCCGGGATAAGTTTTGCCAGGCGATTTTAAAATAGTTTTTTATCATGGCCTTAGGATTAGAAGATTTTATTTTCTTCCCTAATAATATGCCAGTTATATATCAACCACGATTTCAGATAGTTAACCAAATGATCTTCTAATTAACCGTCCGCTTCTGTTACAGCAGATGTCTATTACTGATTCACCTGGCAACCTTACTAGTTTGATTACAAATTAATTTCAAACAACGATTATTTGGGAATGGTTGTCATATATCAAAAGCGCTTTATGAGTGGCAGGATACGTTGTTAAACACAATGGTCTCGAAATTCAGGTTAAAATAAAGGATAACTCGCTGGTAATGGATTTAGCTGTTGCAAAATGAGGGCTGACAATTCGGGAAGAACAGCGAGTTCCACTTCACCATAAGATCCTTTGGCGGATTCTAATAATGCCTGTTGATCCTTCAGCCACTGCTCAGTGGGTTTAGTGTCTGAATTAAAATTATCCATCGCCTGCAGGCATGCAGTTGAAAGTGCAGACAAATTTTTTGAATGCTGCATGATTTCCTTAGCAAGTGCAGAAGATTCGAATAAAGGTTTCAGCTCATCATATGAAGATGCCCATTTCTTCAGTTGTTCCCTTATGGCCCATTCTGAACTTTTACTTTTTGTTTGTAAATATTCAGTTACCTTTTTCCTGAATTCCCATTTCGCACGCGCATCAACCCAGGCGATATCAGCTGCCCGTATAAGCGGTGCAGACTGATAGGTTGCTGATACAGGCAGCGTAATGAATCCGAACATTCTTTTGTAGCCTTTCACAGGAGTTAAAACATCTATGAGCTTTTTTGTATCCTCGTAGCTATACCCTGCCGAGAACCGGAGAACCATTCTGTCGTAATTGCTGATGTGCAGTAATCCACTTTCAGACAAACGGTCGCTGGTAATAAATAATCTTCTGTATAGATCCATTGGATCTGTTACTGTTTTGGATGACCAGAACTTTTCTGCAATGGCTGCAGCACAGGGCCAGATACGTGTTTCGATATTTTCAGCATCAGCAATTTCGGTCCATTGGGCTGCCTCTCCTCCCAATATTTCTTCCGAAGGCATTTCAAGATTATAATGAACATAAGCTGGCATAAACTGATCCAGGTAAAAGCCTTTGGAAAGGATAACCGGATTCCCCTGTGAAGCGATTTGCTGAACAAGTGTGGGAGCTGACATAGGCGACCAAACCTGTACGAGAACCTCTTTCGATAAATTTTTTGAGAAGAGTTCGTCCCAGCCAATCATCTTTTTTCCATGTTTAGTAACCAGCTTTTGTACACGGTCAACAAAGTATGCCTGTAAATCGTGTGTATTAGCAATATTATTCTTCCTCATGAAAGCAACGATAGCGGAATCCTGTTTCCATGCAACGCCATTATTTTCGTCAGCTCCGATATGAAAATATGGAGCAGGGAAAAGGGATGTCATTTCACCGATAAATGCATCCAGGAATTTATAAACGGACTCTTTTGTCGGATTGAAAACAGGAAAGGGAGTGGACTGAATCGTTTGCATCAGTTTCATAGGGCTCACGGGTTCGCTTCGGTCGATTTTATAAGGAGACCCGGGTTTATAGGGACCAGGCTTTGTGGCGAGTTCCGGATATCCTGCAAACCAGCTGGTGGAATGTCCCGGCACGTCGAATTCGGGAACAATGATAATGCCCAGGTTTCCTGCATATGAAATAAGATCCCGGATCTGTATCTGTGTATAGTAGTCGCCGTTAGATCCTTTGGATTGCAGCTTCGGAAAAACCTTCGACTCCACTCTGAATCCCTGGTCGTCTGATAAATGCAGATGCAGTACATTCATTTTTACTGCAGCCATCGCATCCAGATTACGTTTCAGAACGTCTATGGGAATAAAATGCCGGCAGACATCGATCATCAGTCCGCGCCATGCGAATTTGGGAGCGTCTTCAATATTCACAAGGGGCATATAAAAACCAGATTCATCATTACTGAGTAATTGGATGATCGTCTGCATGCCCCTTAGTGCGCCGATGGTCGTTACGGCTTCCAGGGTGATCTTGTTCTTACTAACCTGGATACGGTAGGATTCATCCATGCCGATTTCCATTTTTGTTTTTAGCTTAACCCTTATTATCAAAGATGCTGTATCGCTATTATCCTGCGTTGTTATGATTTCCTGGTGGAAAAAAAGTCCGGTTCTTCTGTTTAAAGTCTGAAACATCCGGTTTACTGCTAGGAAACAAATGGAATCTGTCGGATCGGCTTTTACTGCGACTGTAAAGGTTGAGGTCATATTAAAACGACCCTCTTGAATGCTCATGGATTTCGGGATGGGCATCAGGTCCAGCGTATTCGTAACCTGTGTAAAAGAAGCGGATGAAATGCAAATAGCAAGCAACAGAAAAAATGCGCGCATGATAGATTAGTTATTTTTTTTGTATGAATTCAGTTCCTTTATTCCCTTTTCCGTGCAAATTCCCCGCAGATAAACAAACACTGTTTGTTCGGCGAGTGTGTTTGCTGATAATTTTAAATTCTTGTATTGATCGGTTCTGGTGATTGAACTGTACAGAACAGCCATGACTTTTATCGACAAGGCAGGAATCAGGTCTTTTATCAAATAACCTTCCTGTATCCCAAGATTCATCAGTTTTACAATGGTATCTGAAATCTTATTCCCGTATTTTTTGAGAATTCCATCCTGCAGGGCAGGATAATAATAATTGAGATCGTGGTAGAAAGATTTTGCGACTCCAAAATCGGCGGCAATCGTCATGTTCCAGATAGTTGCAAGTGCCTGAATAGCATTCGGACATTTTTCTATCGATTCCAGCAATTCCCTGATCTGGCTTGAGTAGTGAAGGACCAGACATTCCTTCAGGAGATCTTCTTTATTTTGAAAGTATTTATATACGGTCTTTGTAGATATTCCGAGTGGGGATACCAATTTTTGAACGGTCATTTTTCTTATACCATGCTTAAGAAAGCCGGCCAGTGATACTTTAATGATATCCTCTCTCATACCATTGGAAAATATTTATTAATTTTTATTTTCCGCACGAAGATATGGGAAAATATTTAATAATTTATATTTTCCGCAAAAAACTAGTAAAGTGTGTCCCGGGCGCTGTATGAGATATGGGATATGGGTTATGGGTTATGAGAGATGAGAGATGGGCTATGAGCTATGAGAGATGAGATATTAATTCATAACTCATATCCCATAACCCATAACCCATAACCCATATAACACGGTTTAACCCGGCAAATCATTGCTTCAGCATTTTAGTTCCCTCTTTTTGTAACGTATAGTGACTTAAACAGTCATAGTTGAATACCTGTGTAGTTTAATAAACCAAAACATTCTTATGCTAAAAATAATTTTATCTTTTTCATTCCTTTTTGCAGTTCTAATACTTCATTCTTGTGCAATCAATGCCCAGGATCAAAAACCTTTCCCGGCTCCCGGCAAATTATATGACGCCGGCGGTCATTTAT
The DNA here is from genome assembly GCA_013287475.1 of Bacteroidota bacterium. GTDB lineage: Bacteria > Bacteroidota > Bacteroidia > Chitinophagales > Chitinophagaceae > Puia. The sequence goes on along the minus strand of JABDDT010000051.1, from coordinate 1,860 downwards.
TACACCTGAACATAAAGGGTACTGGAAATCCGGCGGTTATCTTCGAAAACGGCAGCGGAGATTTTTCATTTATCTGGGACCTGGTACAACCTGCCATATCTAAAATAACAACCACGGTTTCTTATGACAGGGCAGGGTATGCCTGGAGTGATGAAGGTCCGTTTCCAAGATCAGGCAAACAAATTGCGTATGAACTTCATACTGCGCTTCACAATGCAGGAATTAAAGAACCCTACATTTTGGTAGGCCAATCATTCGGAGGTTTTCTGGTCAGAACTTTTGCGAGATATTACAGGAATGAAGTGGCCGGACTTGTTTTGGTAGATGCGCTCAATGAAGATGAAAAGATTAATATCAATAATCAGGAAGTACGGATACGTGATATGGCGAAAGGAAGAATGGCACCTCCGGTACAAAATGGACCAAATAAAAATATCGATACTTCTTCGAAGGAAAATAATCCGCTTGCATCAAACACATCAATTGAACCTCCGCTCGACAAACTTTCACCGGAAGACCAGAAAATGCAGTTATGGGCTCAGACCCAGTTTATTTATTTCAAGTCCGCCAGCAGTGAAATGGATTGGTCGCCTGAAGACGTAGCCGATATGTATAATAAAAAAGGGAAACCAGGCTATATGCTGGGAGATATTCCTTTGATAGTACTTTCGAAAGGTAAAGGGAATTATGCTGGTTTGGCTGATTCTTCTGAACTCGAAAAGCAACGATTAGAATTGCAAAATGAATTATCTCATCTGTCAACCAATAGCAGGCATTTTATAGATAAGAAGAGCGGTCATAATATTCATCTTGAAGATCCGGCCGTTGTCATTCACGCCATTGAAGAGGTTATAGATGCATACAGAACGCATTCAAAATTAAAATAGGACCGCCCTTCTATTGTTGTCATCAGTCCCGGAAATCATTTCATTTGGCAGATCTGCAGCGGGGTAATGGCAATCGCAAAAACACCATCACTGAATGCCTCCAGGCGGGCAGTTTCTTTCAGGCCGCTTTCAGCAGACTTTTTGCATGGTCCAGTAAATACCGGTATTAATTCATTCAATTACTATAGAAAATTGTTATATTTAATTGAACAGTAGAATTGAATTTATAACCCCTGAAGCAATTTTATGCAAAAGCTTATCAGATCATTCTTAACCGGGATATTAATAATTCCAACTACTTTTTTTATGCAGGCCACTGCATCAGAAAAAGTGACAGTTACCACTTCTCCTCAAACAGCAAGAATTTATGTAGATGGGATACAAATGGGCACTGGGAAAGTGGTCGTAAAAGTCTCCAAAAATGCTTGTGTAACTGTGGAAGTTAAGTTAGAAGGATATGTTCAGGAAACCAGAACATATTGCGACAAAAAGGGCATCACAGATCCTCCCTCTTCAGATTATATTCAATTGCAGGAAGATGAGTCATATACATCCTCACTGGAATCAAACATTGCTAATACGGATGTTCAATTAAACGTAAATCCTTCTAAAACTAAGGAAGAAGCATGGAAGGAAATTGTTAGCGTCGTGCTTGAAAAATTTGATGATCTGGAAAACAGCGACGAAAAAACAGGCTATTTGCGTACTTCCTGGGTGGGCATGTCCTTTAAAACCAATACGATTCGAATACGCTTCATAGTAAAACAATCTTCTGAATCCCCCCTGATATACAGGGCCAAATTTGTTTCTGAAGCATCCGGAAAACCTGGTACCCCGTATAATGCAGATGAACAGTACAAAGCATTTAACCGTATTCTTAAAAAATACGATGGTTTTTTAGATGAATTAACCACAAAACTGAAAAATTAACTTTGATTCGTAAAAATTAAGAGCTGTTAGTTCCCCGCGCAGC
>JABDDT010000050.1 GCA_013287475.1 Bacteroidota bacterium | reverse complement strand
TGACAAGGCAAATGATAATGGGAACGCATTGAAATTTACACTGCAGAATCTGCATATCATAAAAAGCGGATTGCCGAAATGGGTGATGAGTTCTTATTTGTCGTACGAATACAATGATATCCGCTTTGCACCCCTGGAACCCATTCGTTCGGTTGAATTCCTGCGCGACTGGGGGCTTCCCCTGCAATCGCCGAAGGCAAATGAAACATTTTACAAAGCCGCTGAATATGGCTTTGTTCATTCCTTGGTCTGAAATTTTCGAAGTGGTTTCAAATGTTCCACCCCGTAATCTTTTATAAAAAGAAAGAAAATAATTATCTGTTTGTCGCAGGTCGATATCTCCCATGCGAAGCATCCAGTTCTTTTTTCTGAACTGGATATAGATCTGATCAAAATCACTGAGTGTTGCTGTGGTACCATCGGGCTGGATGGGAATATTATTATCTGTGATTGCTGCGGCGATTTCGATGGAGTCCGCCAGCCATCCGCTGATCTGCAGGTTCAGGTTGGAAGTAACAACGGCATCCTGTGCATTACCAAATGATATCGCTCTTCCGAAACTTCCGTTCGTAGTAATACTGCCAAAATTGAAAAAATTATCCTGATTGTATCTGCTGTCTTTCGTATATACTGAAGGCTGAATGATGAACTTGTCCATCACTTTGGTGTAGTCCAGTCTTTGCACCACACCATTGTATTGATAAGGAAAAAGGCGATACTGAACATATACACTGTCGAGGTTGGGCCTGCGAATCCAGGAGATGGTTGAATGAACATAGTCGACTTTATAGAGACTATCTGAAATTCCTGAAATGACGAGACTGCCCGGAACCATGCTCAGGGAATCGACTTTCAACGGAAAATTCGTGACGGGTAAATATCTCCTGTGAAGGTTTGAAGTAATTTTGGTTGGTGCCGGAGGTTTTTGGCCTGGCTGCTGGGCATTTACTTCATTTACCAACCCACAGAAAATCAATCCTATAAGCAGCCATTTGGTCAATCAACAGGGTTTTTCTTAAAATGCGGAAACGGGTCATTTATTGTGTATCCCAGAATACGGTCAATCAGGGGGTCCAAAGTAAAAGAAAATGACTCTGTTACCTTTAAGCAATTAATAATTAATAATTGATAATTAATAATTATCTAAGCGTTCACCAACTGTGATTGTACGTACATAGTTTCTCTAAGTTGCTTTACGCGCTCGTCGGCCAGGTATTCATCGAAGCTGCAGAGGCGGTCGATGGCTCCTCCAGGTGTGATCTCAATAACGCGGTTGGCGACAGTTTGCAGGAAGGTATGGTCATGAGAAGTCATCATGATAACCCCTTTAAAATTCATCATGCTTTCATTAAATGCCTGGATAGATTCCAGGTCGAGATGATTGGTTGGCTCATCCAGTAAAACCACATTGGGATCCTGAAGCATCATGCGGCTGATCATGCAACGCACTTTCTCTCCGCCACTTAGAACCCCTACCTTCTTCTTCATTACTTCATCTCCGCTGAACAACATTTTACCGAGGAAACCACGGAGGAAGGGTTCATCCACATCGGTGACATGGGGCGGTACATACTGGCGGAGCCAGTCCATCAGGTTAAGGTTTTTATCCTGAAAGAACTTGTGATTATCGTTGGGCAGATAGGCGTGGGTAACCGTGGTTCCCCATTCAAAACTGCCTTTGTCCGCCTTTAAATTACCCGTCACGATCTCATAAAAATCGGTAAGGGCCAACGGGTTCTTGCTGACCAGGGCCACTTTATCACCCTTATTCAGACTGAAAGTAATGTCTGCGAAAAGCCTGGTGCCGTCTTCGGCCGTCTTGGCCAGTTTATTTACATTGAGAATCTGGTTTCCCACTTCTCGTTGTTGTTTGAAAATAATGCCCGGATAACGACGGTTGGATGGTTGAATCTCTTCGATGGTGAGTTTTTCCAGGGCCTTTTTACGGGATGTGGCTTGTTTGGATTTCGATGCATTCGCCGAGAAACGGGCGATGAATTCCAGGAGGGCCGCACGTTTATCTTCTGTTTTCTTATTCTTGTCACTCAGCTGACGGGCCATAAGCTGGGAAGATTCATACCAGAAAGTATAGTTGCCGGTATAGGCCTTTATTTTTGCGCGATCCACGTCCGCCACATGGGTGCAAACTGCATCTAGGAAGTGACGGTCATGTGAAACGACGATCACGATATTTTCATAATCGGCGAGGAAATTCTCGAGCCAGCTGATGGTTTCCACATCGAGGTCATTCGTCGGTTCATCCAGTAAAAGGATATCGGGATTACCGAAAATCGCCTGTGCCAGGAGTACGCGTACTTTCATGGCGCCGGAAAGTTCTTTCAGTAATTGTGCATGCATGGATTCCTTTACGCCCAGGTCGCTCAGCAGGGAAGCCGCATCGCTTTCTGCAGTATAACCGCCCATTTCACCAAATTCAGCTTCGAGGTGACCGGCTTTGATCCCATCTTCTTCCGTAAAATCTTCTTTCATATAAATGGCATCCTTCTCCTGCATCGTATCCCAGAGTTTTTTATACCCCATGAGCACGGTATTGAGAACGGTCTGCTCATCAAACTTGCGGTGGTTTTGTTCAAGCACGGCCATACGGAGACCGGGTGAAATTTCAATATTACCCTTGGTCGGTTCGATTTCGCCGGCCAGTATTTTAAGAAAAGTGGATTTACCCGCGCCATTGGCACCGATCACGCCATAGCAATTACCTTTGGTGAAGGAGACATTTACCTCATCAAACAAGACACGTTTACCAAAAAGAAGGGTCACATTATTCGCGCGGATCATGCAGTAAAATTTGAATGTGCAAAGGTACACCAGAAGCAGTAATTTTCAAGGTCTGTGGGCTGGACTCCTTTACAATAAGCAACCTTTTATTATGGTTTCCGGTCAATCAGGGAAATTAAGTTCGAAATGAAGAATTTGCTCGGATATGTGATTTTGCTCTGGTTTATTCCTTCCTGTAATAAAAACTATATTAATCCATATCACCTTTCCGGAACTTATGCAGGTACTTTTCATAGATCGGGTGATACCTCCGCACCTTCTAAAATCAAGATTAGTTTTTATAAAGACAGTTTCATCGGCACGAGTGACCACAATTTTTATCCCGCCATATGCAATGGAACTTACCGGGTTTTTGGAGATTCCATTGCGATTCAGAATGACTGTGCCTTTCCTGCATTTTTATTGTGGATAGATATCTTCAGCGGAAATTTTGAATATAGTACGAAGGGTGATAGCATTTATTTCACCCGCAATTATGGCGACTTTACTTATATGCCCGATGTGTATGCTTTAAAGAAGCAATAGCTTACTTTACAAATGCTTTACGCTTTAGGCTTTAGGCTTTAGGCTTAAATCATTATTTTTGCGCCTTTCCGGACCGGTAGCTCAGTTGGATAGAGCAGCTGCCTTCTAAGCAGCAGGTCATTGGTTCGAATCCAATCCGGTTCACTCAATGCAGGCAAGGGTTTCAGAGCTTTCTGAAGCCTTTTTCTTTTTCAATTTCGTACTGAATTAGTACTGTTTAGACCAAATGGAGCTAAATCCAACTAAAAGCAAGCTAATAGGTTCCAACATCCAACCATCGTACTTTTATATTGAAAAGTTCTGACATATATAACTTACGTCTATGCCATTTTTTAAAAAACCAAACGTATTTTTCGGTTCTGCAACTGAAAGTTTAACAATAGTTGACGCATTGATTGAACATTTAAACCATCATGTGGAATGTAAGCCCTGGACCGATGCTTTTCCACTTGCAGAAAATACAATCGACAGTCTAACAAAGAAATTAAGAGAATGTGATTTTGGCGTTTTTGTTCTTTCAGATTTAGACATAACAAGAATGAGAGGAAAAGATCTGAAAACCTCGCGAGACAATGTATTGTTCGAAGCTGGTATGGCAATCGGAAAATATGGTAAACTCGGATGTTTTTTAGTAACTCCAAGAAATATCCCGGACTTTCATCTTCCGACAGATCTTTTAGGAATCAAAACTGCGAATTATGATTCTACGCTTATAGCTGTCGATATATTAAAAGCGATGTCTCCTTCGAGTGAAAGTATAAGAGATGCAATTGATGAAAGTAAATGGAATAAACTTAGGTTAGAGTTAAGTTCGTATAGGGATACTCATGATCCAGACAAAATGGGATTAAAAAATAAAGCGTTTATTGAATTTACAAATCGAGAAAAATATGCAATTCGGATAGAATTAAAAGAAGCAAAATTGGCGAATCTTCTTATTGATCCTGAAGACAGTACTTTTGGTGGCAGACGTTATTATGATCCATTTTTTATTGAAAGTAAAAAAGGACACGAATTTTATCGAAATATCCATACGCTTAAATCTGGAGAAACGCATAGGACATGGATTCCTATTGATCCGTCAGTCACACGAGAGGATTTAGGTCTCATTCTATCTAAAAATGATTTAGGCATACTTCCAATTTCTTTGGAATTGCTAAATGATGAAGAGTTGCGATTTAATAAAGTAATTAAGTTTTGAGCTTTTACTTTACCAAGGTAAATGTCACCGATTTTTACATGGATGTTTTCTCAAAACATAAAAGAAGCGAAGTAATGAGTAAAATCCGCTCATTAAACTCAAACCCTGAGCTAATCCTAGGTTCTGAATTATTTCGACTGGGCTTTAGGTATAGGAAAAATGTAAAAGCACTCCCAGGAAAACCTGATCTGGTTTTGTCAAAATATAAAACGGTCATCTTTGTACATGGATGCTTCTGGCATTCCCATATGAATTGTTCTGATGGCAGGACACCAAAAAGTAATCAGGTTTACTGGATTCCAAAATTAATCCATAACACACGAAGAGACCAAGTACATCAAGAAAAATTAAAGGAACTTGGATGGAAAGTGTTGATTGTTTGGGAGTGCGACATTAAAAAAGATCTCATTAAAGTCGCAAGTAAATTAACTGCAATCATTCGAAATTAAATCCTTCTCAAAGATTGTTTGCTAAATTTATTAGTAATCCCTAAATTTGTTTTCACATCGTGGGGATAAATTAAAAATTTTTCACAAACACATAGAATAACTTGGGCGATAATAATCTACGCTCTAAAACTATCATGAAAGCAATCGAAATCTGTGCTGGCGCCGGAGGGCAAGCTATTGGACTCGAACAAGCCGGTTTTAGTCACTTAGCTTTAATAGAAATAGAGACCCTTGCCTGCCAAACGCTCAAAAAGAATAGACCGGGATGGAATATTATTGAGACTGACTTAAGAAAATTTTCAGCGGAACCTTATAAGAACGTAGATTTATTAGCTGGCGGAGTTCCCTGTCCGCCGTTCTCAGTTGCGGGTAAACAACTGGGACACCTGGATGATAGAGATTTATTTCCTGAGGCTTTAAGACTTGCAAAACAGTGCAATCCCAAAGCAATCATGCTTGAAAATGTCAAGGGATTATTGGGAAGAAAATTTTCCGGTTATAGGGAGGAAATAATATCCCAATTAAACGAAATGGGTTATGTGTGTGAATGGCAAGTTTTCCACGCATCCGATTATGGCGTTTCACAGTTAAGACCGAGGGCAGTCTTAATTGCACTGAAAAAAAGATATTTCAAATATTTTAAATGGCCTGTAAAACATAAAAACCTTCCTAAATCAGTGGGTGAATTACTTCATGAAGAAATGAGTTCACTGGGCTGGGAAAATGCAGACAATTGGAAATCGCAAGCGAACAAAATTGCCCCTACTCTTGTTGGTGGTTCGAAAAAGCATGGAGGTGCGGACCTCGGACCAACAAGAGCAAAGCAAGCCTGGGCATCGCTCGGTGTAAATGGACATAGCCTTGCTAACCATCCACCGATGAATGGATCTAAAGAAATGCCTAAGCTCACTTTAAAAATGGCAGCTTTAATTCAGGGATTTCCAAAAGACTGGGAATTCGTAGGTAAAAAAACACCTGCATATAGACAAGTGGGAAATGCTTTTCCGCCTCCTGTTGCCAGAGCAATTGGAATATCTATAAAAAAGGCTATTAAAGAATACGATGTCGAGAGCGAAAAAAGGCGAAGGATCAAGGACCAAATTACGTGAATATTTCTTGAGGAATGTAGGAGAAATCCTTTCTTCCCCAGAATTATTCGATATATCTGGTGGTGCCCATGAATTTGGAAGAAGAATAAGAGAACTAAGGAATGATGAAGGAATGACCATTCTCACGCACAAAGATCGTAGTGACTTAAAACCTGGTCAATATATTTACCTTAATACAAAACCTTTACCCATCCATGATAAAGCAATATCGAAAGGCACGAGAGCAAAAGTATTAGACCGGGATGGCCATACTTGTCAAAGTTGCGGGGTTTCTGCTGGTGAAATACACCCTTTTAATGGAAGAAAAGTCACCCTTCAATTAGGGCACATAATCGATAAATCGATGGGCGGCAGTGATGAAGAAAATAATTTACAGGCGCTTTGTTCTGTTTGCAATGAAGGATCTTCTAACATAACTCATAACAGACCTGATTTTATAAAACTTAAAGCCCAAATAAAAAGAGCCCCTAAAGATGTGCAACTTGAATTATTGGAATGGTTTATTGCGAAATTTCCAAACCAGGCTACTGATAACTTAAGTAAAAATAATTCTTAGCATCTATTTTTTTGTTTTATCATATTCTGCTATCGCTTTATCAATTCTATTTATTTTATCTCTTACCGTAATTATTCTTGAACCTTTTTCTGATCCTTTCCAATCAAATTTGAAGTAGAAATATTGCACATGAGGAATATTACCAAGCTTATCTGTGAAGTTAAAATCAAAACGAAACACTGTGTTATCAAATGTTTTAGGGTCTTGGTGCATGGTAAATCCATGATTTAATTCTTGCTCTGGAGTTACTTCAACACTTCCGGAATCAGTATCAAAACCTGTTACTTTTATATTTTCTTTTTCCTCATCAAGTGAATAACTTTTAACAAATAGATTTTCAGCAGGTCTGCTTCCACTATTAGAATATTTTAAAGTGACATACCCATCATTTTCTGAACTTTTACTCGAGGTTGCAGTGAGTATTTTTATTTTTGGTTCAGTATTAATTATAGTTGTTTTATACTGGGAATTTAATGTTCCCGATATAGCCACTAATTGAGTAATAGATTCATTGTTGAGTTTAGCAATCTCTGCAAGATTATTTAAGGATTGTTGATTTATTGAATCCTGTTTTACCATTTCACTTAAAAGAGAATCCATCTTTTCAATCTTGACGGCACTGTTCTGCACTTTAATTGCGAGTACTAATGATACAAATCCTAAAATGATAGATGCTATAACTCCGCCGATAGTAAAATAATATTGTCGCCTTTGACTTCTTATGTTCAATGAAGGTGGAGATTGAATATTCTGTATTGAAGTGTTTAGTTGTATTAACAGCTTCTGAAGAATGGAAGGCATTCAAAGGGGTTTGGATTAAAATTACACAAATTAAAAGCCTTCAATTGTTTACTAATTTATTTAGTATTAGTTTCGCTCCACTATGGGCGGCAAGTATAGAAGAGGACTCCCAGAGTATGTGGGTCCAACCCTGGCTGAACGGGTTTACGGTAAATCTGATTCCATTTCAATTGAAATCGAAGTCCAGGGTAAAAAATATTGGGGTTTCCTCAACCCATCTCCTGAGAAGCCATTTCCTGACTCATTTGATCTTTATTTCTGGGGTGACTATTATGGTCAATCAAATATATAGAAGATGGTTGGGTAAGTTCTAATCTTGGTCACACAATAGTTATCGAACGGGTCGGCGAATACATCATGGCTTGGTACCAATAGACTGCATTAATTATTTTTATATTTGGTATATGAAAATTATTTTCTTTTTCACTGTCCTACAAAACATTATTTTTTCCGCCTGGTCTCAAAGTATAGATCCGCTAAAATTAACTTGGGCTGATTATGGCAACAATGTGGATTTGAATGAGCATATGACAGCATTTACATGCGGAAATATTGTTTATCATTATAAAGTAAATCCAGATAGGACCAAATTAATTAATGTTGCTGTAGTTTTTGATCCAAACAAATCCTGGCTTGATTGGACAATTTGTAAGGATAGCTCCAAGAAATTTATGGATTATTTGCTAAATCATGAACGACTACATTTATACATTACAATCTTATATGCCAAAAAATTAAAAATCTATTATAAAACACACCAACCTCTAACAGGGAAAGAGGCCACAGATATAGCAAATTATTATAGTTTACAAGCGAAAAAAGAAAATAACAATTATGATACTGATACTGACCACAGTAAAATTCATTCGAAACAATTAGCTTGGGAAACTAATATAGCAAATCAACTGGAGATAGTTAAAAATACAAAATTGGATACTCCTTGAATTGATTGAAATGACAATACAGCAAAATTTCAAATATTTTTTGAAAGATATTTATCCAAAATTATATACTTTGTCAAAATAAAGAATTTAATTTTATCTAGTTCAGCTGAAGTGATTCTGTTTCGCCAAAATTTTCCATCGACTTCTTTTATTATTTTAGAAATGGGTTTGAAATTTTCGATGCCTAAACAGTCAAGGAATATACTTTCACTTATATAATCTTCTTTAAAATTTACTTTATCACTAAAGAATCGTAAGATTTCATTCACATTTACTTCCTTCACAAAGCCTGTTAAAAGTTCAAATTGATAAGCTGCATCTCTTTTAGCTTTATCACGAATAAATGACGGATTTTTGTTAATCTCTTCTTTAGCTTTAACTGAATTTTCTAAATTTAATAGAGAATATTTTGTGTCAATTAGGAGTTTCCGTTCAATTTCGTTTATACATGCTTCGTAGTCACTGATGCCAATACTTCTAACTTTATTTATTACTGATTCCGCACCTTCTCGGATTTCGTTTTTGTTATCAAGTACTTTACTTACACCCATATTAAATGCACCTGCAACAAATGCAAGCGCGATACAACCAATAATTACCAAAATTAAACCAAGAAACGGGTTTATATCTTCCAGTAAAATCACCGGCATTCAATTTTGAAGCAAGTTAATAAAGAGTTACTACTAACTATTTAATTTGAAATTTAAAGCTTCGGTCTATCGACCGTGCCACGAAGCTTTAAAACCTTATAAACATGGGGTATACCTTGAATTGTCATTACCTCAACATCGACAAAAAAAGCAAGGTGATATAAATTTCCTTCAGTATCTATCATTTTATTTTTCAACTCCGGATCTTCAATTATTACTTTAAGAGGTTTATCATAAATCGAATCAATAGAACCTCTGTCAACTGCTGCCGATTTAGATTCGTACTTAGTAGTATCCCAATAAAATAATACATTTTCCCAAATATTAGATTCTGGAATTTTACTTTGAGCTATTTCTCTGGCCGCGGCATTTTGAATAGCATTTGCTTCAACTGTATTATAATTGTAAGTAACATTAATTGTCGGATTATTAATATCTCCGGTAAAAATAATATTGCTACCATTCTCATGTGCTATTGGAGCTACGATATTGGAGAGATTTTTTATATCTGTATTAGTAATATTTTGAGGTCTTGTTTCTTCTTTTCCTAATAACCAATTAAAACCCTTGTTAAGATACTTTGCAAATTCAATTATTTGAATTGTGTTTTCAACAAAAGGTATTAGAAGAGGAGCAAGTGGTTGGGCTAAATCAATTAATTCTGTAATAATACTCCCTTGTCGAATTTCCTTAACATAAAGTTTCGAATCTTTTGTGGCTTTAAAAATCTTATTATCACTTAAAAATTTATGATATTCAGCGGAAATGGAGTAAAAGGAATTTGTGAAATCGACTAATTCAATTGGATTCTTATTTTGAATCTCAACGATTAATTTTCCTTCGGCCATTTTAGGAATTTCCATAAATATAATTAAATTCCAAGGACAAATCCATCTAATGGTAAACCCTTAGATGGACTCACTATCTTAATGTTCTTATTCTTAAAAGGTAGTACTTCCAACTGCGTCGTCACTTAGCTTCTTCCATGCTTTGTTGAAAAGTATATCCTGAAAAATGGGAACGAATGTATCCTTTCAGCCATTCCAATTTTCCTTGCAGTGCATTTTAAAAGGGTATAAAGATTACTCTTTGAAAACGGGTATGGTTTAAAATTCTGATATACAAAAAAAGCATTCTCCCTTCGCCATATGGGTGTTTTAAGTCTGTTAGCTGATTCTTTGAGGCAATCTAAAATGCAATTTGCTAAATCATAATCTGTAAATCCAGCAATTGATTTAGGAGGTATTATATTATCCACAACATTCCTCAGAAGAGAAAATTGTTTTATTTCAAATTGGGAGTCCATTATATTTCAATTATAAAATTTATAGGACCACCTTTTGAGATCAAAAATACTAAATTATTTAGTACCCTAATTTGCCTGTTTGATATTATATTTGCAGCATGCCTGAGAAAATTCTTGCAATCAAATTGATTGATTGAATTAACTAAGTGTAAACACTTACGATTCATTAAATTTTGATATTCCTTTATTTTTTTATACTATCACAAGGTGAAAAGACTTCCATTGAACCAAATTTGGGACCTTTAAATAATTCGCAAATTTCAATACATGTTTTGAGGAATTAAAAAAATAATTAAAGACAAAATGGATGAAAATTTTAATGGTAATAATTTATCGATAGTGCAGTTTAGTACGAAACTTTCACTAAGCGACTATTCTAAAGCGTTTATGATCAATTTGATTTTTAAACAAAAAAAGGTTTGGGAAAGAATATTCATTTTCATTGTTATATTAAGTGGGATATTCTATTTTATTTTACCTAATCCTTTTATTTTTTCTATTTCTATTCCGTTAATTTGGTTTACAGGATATCTCTTTTGGTTGCGACACAATTTTATTTCTGGAATAGAGAAGAATAAAATCAATTTTGAAAAAGTAAACTGGGATGTACATCGGGATTTTATGCATGGAGTTGCTGAAACGTTTGAAACCAATGTTGAATTCAAGGAAGTAGCCAGATTTTTTTATAAAGGGGGATATTATATTATTTTTTCATTAAATAGGAACTTTGTTTTTATCCCAAAAAGACAACTTTCAAAAGATAAAATAGATTTATTTAACGATGTAATGCGTTATAATAACAAACGTTAAAGTGGTGAATAATTTAAATCTGGCAGGCTGATCGGGACCTTGCACCTACATGTTCAGCTTCTTTCTCACCTCATTGCGGAACAGTGCATAGTTCGTATCGTCAAAATTATAGTTGACTATATCCTTATATAGAGCCTGGGCCTTGTCCTTGTTGCCTGCCATTTCATTGGCCAGGGCCAGCCAATATTTGTTATATATGGAACTGAGATCCGTTTTCCCGAAATTTTCGATCGCATCGGCATATTTCTTTTGCCGCATGGCGATCTGACCCAGGACGAAATAGTACGTGTTGAGGTGGTTGGGTTCCGATATCGAATCCAGTGATTTTTTGGCCAAAGCTGCTATGGCAGCAGCCTCATCATATTTCCCCTTTAGCACGGCGACAAATGCTTCATTAATCCATGTCTCGGCCCGATAAGAAGCCATGGCTTCCGGAGTCCCTATTTGTTTTGCCATGGCTTCGCTGACCGGTGCGAGCCGATCCGAGAATTCCTTCAGCAATTCCGGTTGGTTGTAAAAGAAGGAAATCTGGATCCCGGCGGAACAGGCATCGTATTTATCACCGTCGCGACCAGAAGCAGATTCGCCTGAGGAATCGATTTTTGCAATTTGCTCATTCAGGTATTCCAGAGCCTTCTTATAATCTCCGGCATAGAGGTAGGTGTTGGCGCTACTGACAATGTAAACGGATTTGGTCTTGTCGAACCTGACCGCTTGCTCATAACTTTTCCTGGCCTCTTCATATTTTCCCAGGAAAGCGCTTACGTGGCCCAATTTGTAATAAGCATCACGGGATGTTGAGTCCAATTGAAGGCATTTGGTATACGCATCACGGGACTTGTCTAATTCGTTTTCCGCACGATAGCAGTCCCCCAGGGTAACCTGGACTCCCGGGCTGGCAGGTGCCAGGGCAGCTACCTTCTCAGCATTTGACTCTGCCAGTTTGAAATCTTTGGGATCGTAAAACTCATACAGGTTCACAAGACCAAGGTAACCACCCGGCCAGGTGGAATCCAGGGCAATCGCTTTTTCGTAGCATTCTCTGGCCTTTCCGAATTCGTTTCCGCTCAAATAAGTATAGCCAAGGTCCGCCTGAGCCCGCGCTGCATCCGGGTAATCGGCGGCAATCTTCCTGGCGATCTCCAGACGGGATTTGTAGTCTGAGTTAAGAAAAGAAGAATAAAACTGTATGTACAAAATCTCCCATTCGCTGGATTTAGATGTATCAATGGCGTCTTTGGCATTTTTCAAATCCGCCAGTTTTTCTTCCAGGGTGAAGTCCGAGAATATCCGAAAAATATATGCCGGGGAGATCTTTGGATCCAGCTCAATCGCTTTGGTGAAGTAAGGCCTTGAGGTTAAATAGTCGCTCTGATCCAGCAACCTGAGACCTTGATCGAAAGCCGCCCTGGCAGAGTCCGAACTGGTCGTAACCGGGATATCGTTATCTTCTTCGGTGCGTTGCTGGTGCAGGAGGCGGTCAGGATCCAGGCAATGCATGCCCAAAGAGTCAGCGCCCATGAGGAGTGTTTCATGTGGTCTTTTTTGAGGTTTTACAATAATATCCAGTCAAAGCAGAAAAAAAACAACAGCTGGATTTCAAGAGTAGGAACTGCAGGTTTCGCGGGAGGCGGGAATCTATCAAGGCGAATGTAAAAGATTTCACGGATACGCCAAAATCAGATCTGTCTGTCGGATAGGATATTTACTTCCAGAACTTCCCCGCTATGCTTGTAGAATTTGTCAATCTCGCTCATTTCATTATTCAAGTGTTCTCATTTTTATTGATGACAGGATGGAGATTTATCTCCATATTGTAATGTTCTTACCCAAATGCGTTACATGCAGTCCCTGATTTTGCAGACTTTTCAATATATCCGTCAGGGATGCACTACGCTCCATCCGCAAATTGAATTTTTTATCCGGAATCCTGTAAGCATATTGAACATCCATATCATACCATCTGGCAATCGCCGGCATTATTCTTTGAATGGGCGCATCCCTGTAATAAAACGTGCCGTTTCTCCAGGAGATTATTTCCAAGGTATCGACGCTTCGGGTATTCGACAATGAATCATATTTAAAAACAGCCTGTATTCCGTTGGTAAAATGAAATTCCTTCACTGTGCTATCACTAACTATGCCTGCATCTCCCGAAATAAGCGTAACCAATAATCCTTCGTCATCAGCATAAGCATTGAGGTCGAATCGGGAAAGAGGCCCGGCGTTCACCGTTAAGCGTTCCTTATTTGGCGCAAGTCCGATAATATGATATTGATGAAAACTATCTTTTGATTTTTCAACATACACTTCACCTGTAATTTCGATTGCAATATTCTGTTGATCAAAATTTGCAGGATATTTAACAGTACTGGAACCATTCAGCCAAATCAGGGTACTGTCGGGCAGCTGCAGGATAACTTCTCCATCTTCAGGCGTCCTCAACTGGTACGTTTTTTTGTACGGCGCCTTTCTTTCGTTGGGTATAATATAAATTCGATCACCATCAGCATTATGACTGATTTTAATCCCTGCCTTACCTACCTCGAAACCTCGTGACATATCTGCAGCGGCTTTGTCGACTGCGTCGGAAGAAAATAAACTGGCACGAAAACGATCTGAGTTGGATTTCGGCAAATGAGGATAAATCTTTGTAGCAAAAAAGACTACACAGGCAGCGCGGATAATCCATTTAAAAATCTTTTCCTTTGTTGTTATCTTCGGAGTTTCAGTTTCAGGGTTCATGTCAATAACTTTACCCTTCGGTGAAATCCCGGACTTACTTTCTACCACATCTTCAGGATCGGAAATCAGAGATCCCCAGTATTTCACTGGCGACAAACCGGATGTCGAATCGTGGTTTCCCGAAAATTCGGTTTGATCCTTTTCTTCCAACAGATCTGCTTCGAAATAATCAAACTGACCTTCACTTTCAAATCCTGTGAGACTGGTTCCTGAAAGAAAGGATAACCGGGTTTTAAATTTTTCAAAATCCTGATCGCGTTCCTTATAATAAACCTGCATTTCCAACCGCAAAGAATCGGGATCGGTCATTTGAAAAAAAAGCTTTTCATTTTCGGGATCCTGATTCCGCCAGTTACGCAATTCAACATATTCTGATGGCGACAATTCACCGCGTGTATATAAAAACAAAAACAAACCTATTTTTTTAGAATGTTTCATACAGTTCTTTTAGAGTGACGTCAGTTGCGTCCATAACAGGGGCAGGAAAATTTTGATGAGGTACATTTTGCCGGCATCGTCCTTAACCTCCATCCTCAGTCTTTTAAGCGCAATGGTGATCTGCGCTTCGACCGTCTTTTCTGATATATTCAGCCGCGCTGCGATCTCTTTGTTTCGCATGTCCCATATAAAAGACATTATAAATATATGCCTGCACTTCGGTGGCAACATTTGAATGGCTAAATCATGGAATGTTTTAGCAAATTCTTTGGCATCCGCCCGTTCCTTAACACGATCTTCGATCCGCTGATAGAATCTCTGCACTTTTTCCATATTAACGACCGGTGTTTTCCGGCGTCGCAGATAATCCCGACAGATTGTGAATGAAACGAATCTCATATACCGTTCCAGGCTGTTAATTGATAGAAATGGCCCCTCCTGTTTATACATGATGAGAAAAATATCATTCACCAGATCAGTTTCACCATGAAACACTCCTAATTTCTCATTCACCCGGCGTTTTACATCCGGATGGTAGGTCTCATAAAACCTCTGAAAGGCGATTTCCTTCCTGTTATTAAAAGCGCCGAGCCAGTTTGGCGATAATTTATATGGTTGCATGGTTAAAAAACCAAATGTAAAAAAGGGTTTTTTCACTTGCGCATAACCGTGAAAATAAAAGTGCTAAGGTTTGAAAAAGGAAAATCCCCTAAAGGTTTTAAAATAATTATCCGATCTAAGGGAAAATACTTAGTCGTTCTGCAAGGTTTTAAAATATAAAAACCCTTAAGGCGCTTAAAATAAAATGCAAGGTTTGAAAACAGAAAATCCCCTAAAATTCCGCCTCAAATAAATATATTTTTTTTATACGGATTTTCGATTATTTCACAGCCCGAAAAAAACTTTATATATACCGTTTTTTAACCCTCAAATATTCAAAATGAAATCGTATACAGAAAATCTGCACAAAGAATTACTGTCAATACTGGATGAGCTGGACAGGAATTATGATCCACTGAATCTGGTTGATTGCCGGTTACAAATGATCACAGATGTCATTGAACAGATTAAAGAAAAATTGATAAAATATCAGTTCAAAAAAGCAGAGGATGAAGTTTGTTATTTCAAAGAAATACTTCCCAATACCCTCTCGCTGTATTTTTATTATAAAGACAAAATGGAATGGGACCGGATCGTTCGGCTGGGCACCGACAATTCGCGGTTCAAATATCACGACCGGATATTTTCCCAGGCTGAACATTTCAAAACGGAACATTTAATTTTCTATGAATATTACCGCAATGGAGAAACGAAGTATGATAATATTTACTTTAGCCGAACGAGCACTATTAACCAGGAATGCAAATACCAGGTACGTATGATTATCGATCCTTCTACTCCTCCTTTGTATTGCGAACTACTTGCAAAACATATTGCGTACAACAGGCTGGAATATGAATCGAAAAAAATAATTTCGGGGAACGACGAATCGTTGCATCCCATAAAATCCACCGTCAAGCCTTTGAAATGGACTGGTAAAAACGTTGAATTGAATGAATTGGGAAATGCACTATTTGAAACAGGCTCATTCAACTATGGGGAAGCAACAAAAAAAGAAATCTTCGATTACCTGGAAATGGTATTTGATGTGAAAGTCGGCGATCCTTACCGGATATTTCAGGACGTTATCAGACGTAAAGGATCCTGTACGGTGTTTTTAGATCTTCTAAAGGAGAAACTAATGTACAGGATAGATGAATTACTCAATTGAAATTGTTAAGTACTCACGCGATGACATGTACGACACCCATATACCTGCTCTCCGAAGTTTTTTTACCGTTCTTCGAAAGGAATCCAATATAGGTTTGTACAGGTTTGCCTGCAAATGGTTCCACATCCAGTATGCAATGAGTGATTCCATCATTGATAATATACTGACCAATGATCCATCGTTTGAGTTCTTCCTGATAGGCAGCAATAAATGCCGAACCCGTCGTCAGATCCTTATCTATTCCGTCCCCTGTTTTCCAGGTCAGCAATAATTTTCCGGACTCTGGTGAAGATATCGTTGGTGGTTCTCCAAATGGCAGTCTGCCTTTGCTCAGCAGGATCTGTGGATAGTCGATCGCTATGGAGGGATAATTTCCGGTAATTGCTAATTTGTTTACGGAAAAAGCTTTATTGAAACAGGTCATTCCCACAGATGTCTGTTTGAATGTCTGATTCAGCAAATCCTTCAGGGGTCTGAGAAAATCAGACATCAATTTGAATTTTGCTCTTTGTTGTTCCTGTAAAACAGATACTTCTGTTTTTTTACGAACGGGTCTGCTGCGAATAACGGGGATTCCATTCCAGCTTGTAAAAACGACGGACCCTACTGTTCCACTGTAGATTCCCAAAATACCATTTCTAAACGTTGCCACTTTCTTAATTGTTAATGGTTAATTGTCAATTGTTAATTTTTTTTGTTTTTTTGAAAGGGGCCGGCTTTCGGCGACCCCTTTTCAAACTTCCATTCGAATTCTCCGTCGGTTATAAAATATTTACCTGTCCGGTGTAAACACTCGGGGCAAATTTTTTACGGTCCGCCGTCATAAATCCGATATAGGTTTGCGCGATTTTTCCACTGAATGGAGTAACATCCAGTACAAAACCCGCAGCATTTCTCGTTGCAGCATTCTGCATAAAAATCCAATGCTTCAGATCATCGTTGTATGCTGCTACATACACAAGATCCGACATGGCCGCGCTGTTGATGCCACTGTTATCACCCCAGGTGAAAGCAAGCTTACCTGCTACCGTGGAGACTGCAACGGGTGCGCTTGCATTCGGAAGACTACCCTTACTCAGCAGAATTTTTGGATAGTCGACTGTAAATGCAGGAAAGACCCCCGCGACTGCTTCGCTGTTTACAGAAAAGGCTTTATTAAAGCCCGTCATTAAAGCAGCGGCAGATTTACTGTACGTCAGATTGAGTAAATCAGTCAGCGGTCGCAGAAATGCTGTGATCAGACTGAACCTTGCCTGGCGTTCCAGCTGCTGCTCAGTTGGCTGACCCTTTCTTTTGCTGGGTGGATTGCTGCGCAAAACATTGAGTTTTTTCCAGGAAGAACCGACAGCCGTGCCGACTTTCCCGCTAAACCCTCCCAGATATCCTTTTTCAAATGTGCCCATAAAATGGTTTTTAGTTTTTTAAAAAATTGTTTTTAACATCAACGGTTAGTCAGGCATTGCTTCATCACTCGAGGAACAATTAAAATTTTCGCCATGGCTATTCTTCGCGTGATAGTCGTGACTATCGTTGACATTACAAATATGCATCAGTGCAACAGCGGGTTTTCACAAGTTGGTACCAACTTGTGAAAAATATTTTTTCAAAAAATCATAAAAACAGGGGGAACTGGCAGAAAATACCAAAAAAATGCCAGCAGATTTCCAGCATATTGCTTCTACCATGCTTCGAGGATCCTTCGAGAAACTGGCAGGATTTCCAGAGGAACTCTCGAAGGATTCCCGAAGAACTTCACTTCGAATACAGAATGAATACAGAATCAATAAAGAATAACCTGAAAAATACCTTTCGCTGATTAGTCCATTTTTCTTTCTCTCTTTTTTTAAAATTTATTTACTGGTTTTTCTCTGTGACTCTCAAATTGTTAGAGCTTAAATCCTCGCCCCTGAAAAAATAAATCTTTCACAAGTTGGTACCAACTTGTGAAATGCCGCTCTCACGGTGATGCATATTTGCTTTGTCAAGCCGAAAGCCTAAAGCCCAAAGCCTAAAGCTTTCACTCTTTTCCGAGGATCCTAACCCCGTAAGGTTAGACACACCGTTCCCCCCGGATTAACCGGGAGGACGGTTTTTTAAAATTTGAATAATGGAACTGGAGCTTATCAGGAAATATTTTGACGAGGGAACCAATGGAGAGATTCTTTACCAGGATCGTTTGATAACGTATGCCATCGAACTTCCATGGAAGAATAACCAGGCGCGGGTTTCGTGCATCCCGGAAGGAAAATATGAACTGGTAAAAAGATGGAGCCCGAAATTCGGTCGTCATTTACAGGTAATGAATGTTTCCGGACGAGAATATATTCTCATTCATCCTGCCAATGAGGCGTTGCGCGAACTGAAAGGCTGTATTGCTCCTGTATGTTTAATAACCGGTGCCGGAAAAGGAATCCGTTCCAGGATGGCACTGAAAAAGCTGACCAGTCTGGTATACGGTGCCCTGGACCGGCACGAACAAATATTCATAACTATTAAAAAAGACAATTATGAATTTGATTGAAAGGGCCGTGTCACCCACGCCCACGTTCTTTCAAAAGCTGAGAAATATCGGGTTGGCCCTGGCCGCGATTAGCGCAGCCATCATCGCCACACCCGTTGCATTACCCGCGATCATCAAAACCATCGCAGGTTACTTAGCTGTTGCCGGAACCGTGCTCAGTGGAGTGAGTCAGG
Organism: Bacteroidota bacterium; assembly: GCA_013287475.1. GTDB lineage: Bacteria > Bacteroidota > Bacteroidia > Chitinophagales > Chitinophagaceae > Puia. The sequence continues at coordinate 5,957 of JABDDT010000050.1, read as the reverse complement.
TCACCACTGCCGGAGATTAGTCCCGCGAATGCGGGATTATCAGCCCCCGTCCCGCGTAATGCGGGATGGGGGTTATTTACATAATTTGAATAGTTTAAATGGGAAATTTTTCTATGCAGAAATATTCGAGTTTTTCTTTTCACAAATCTCCCGATCTATATGATAAGGTTAAAGTCACTAGTACTTTGATATTTTCTTATGCATCAGGTTATGCATTATCCTTTTTGCTAAAATAAGTATCGTTGGGTAGTAAAAAAGGGTGGCGTTTTATCCATTTAGAAGTTACCTCTATGTCTTATGGTTACATCCTGATACAAAAAGTACTTAAGCCCGGTTTTAGTGGGTTTGCGGGAATTGATGACGGATTAGTGATAATTATCTTGATCTTTATAAAATAAGGTATATTTAAATAAGATCCGAAAAGTTGCTGCGAAAAAATATTTTGACGAAAGTTAGTGATCGTAAAAACAAGCTTAATATAATATTCTTTGAAGCTGTCCAATAGTTTCATTTTTGACTCCGGGCAAGCTTCGTAATCGAACATTGATTTTGCTGATTTTAGTTCTAAGAAGTTTGTCACCAAATAAAAGCCTTGGTAAACTGTCTTCTACCTCTTCGCTTAATTCAAATGGCACGTTATCTGGATTAATATATATATCAACTATGAAAGAAGTATCGATTTTAGTTACGTGAAATCGAAGATTTGCAGGATTAATAGACTGATGACCTATTGAAATTCTCTCATTTAAATAGGGTTCAGTCAGCTTATGAATTACGAAATGCTCAGTAGAATCGATGCCTACAAATACACTATCTAAATCTATGATGCATGGTGATGTATAATATCGTACTATATTAATAATTTTATGTTTTGTAGTATCACTAAAAAGTGTATAAGTAGTTACAAGGCATGGATCGTAATCACTAAGCAACTTTGCAAATTCTCCCAAGATAGTAGTATCATTTTTTAATACTACAAAAGATTCATCATCAAGCCTCTCGTTTTTTTGCAAGCCGCTCGGTACGAAAAATCTTTTATTTAACTCCACATTCATTTTATCCTCATTTTTCAATAACCAATTTGTCCAGTGATCAAATGATGGTGTAGTAGCTTTTTGTGTTGCACTTTCCTTGCATGATAGTATAAAAAGTAGTCCAATTCCAAATAAAGTTATTTTTATCATTGAACAGATATTTTGTCAAAAAAAATATAGTGCAAAGTTGATATTATTATATTAACCTTCGATTTACATTAAACTGGAAATATCAACAGCATTTAGTCATTCCCCTTACAGAATGTTTGAATTTGTTTTATCTCACCAATCTCAATTCACAAAAAAGGGTTTTAGTACGTAGTACTTTGATAAATTCTTATAATATCTTTTTGAGCATTAAGAAATTGGAGTAAAAGCAGTCATCAGGGTAGTAAAAAGGGTAGTAATTCTAATTACTACATTAATCAAAACAAGTATAGAATTGTTAAACAGTTTTACAAATTCAAACTCAAGACCAAGGATACTTATATATATGCACTTTTGAAATTTTATTTATTCAGTTCTAATACTCCTGAATTGAGTTATGAATAAATGTCGGAATTAATTTTTACTAATACCATGCTCCGTTACGTTAAATTAAAGGCAATTTCCAGGGGGCCCGGTAAGCAGGCGTAATTAGTTTGTTGGCCGCACTGTTATCGCCGAAGTTTTTATCTTCATCATTCCATACCAGCATACTTTGCGTACGCATCGCAATATTGCCCATATGGGCATACATGGCCACCAGCCTACCATTCTCAATATTACATACGGGATCTTTTCGTGTTTTTATACACTCCAAAAAGTTTTGCATATGCAGTTCGTGACTGTCATCACCCGTCTCTTTTGGCCGGGCAGCAACTTTGGGTTTGCCATTCTGCATGTCAGGATAAAATTCCATGTTCTCGCGGTTAAGGATCAGCGTGGCATCGTTACCGATAAAAGACAGGCCGTAGGGAAGGCCATATGGACCGTTCTCTGTGCCGGCTGTATTCTCCCAACTGAGGGTATAATCAGGTAACTGGTAAATAACATTAAGCGTATCAAAAGTTTCATGCGCGTGATCCGGATAGGCGAAATTGCCCCCAACCGCCGATACCGAAACCGGTAACTGCACAATGTTTTTAGCCCATAAGCCTATATCAAGCAGGTGCACACCCCAATCGGTAACAAGGCCGCCTCCGTAGTCCCAAAACATTCTCCAGTTACCGTGAAACCGGGTTTTATTAAACGCCTTTAAAGGAGCGGGTCCCAACCACATATCATAATCAACGCCCGCAGGTACGGCGCTGTCAGGCGCTTTAATTTCACCAATCCCATAATTAAAATTACCCCATATGTTTACTTTTCTTAATTGTCCAATGGCACCATTCTGAATAAGTTCCATTGACTTTTTAAACAGCGGACCGCTGCGTTGCTGCATGCCCACCTGCACTACCCGGTTGTATTTCCTGGTTGCCCTCACCATGATATCGCACTCGGCGATGCTGTTGGCCAAAGGTTTTTCTACATAAATGTCTTTACCGGCTTCACATGCAGCAACAAAAGGCAGGCAATGCCAATGGTCCGGCGTACCGATAATCACGGCATCCACATCCTTATCTTCCAGAAGTTTCCGGTAATCGGAATACTTTTTGGGCGCTTTTCCCTGTTTTTTTAAAACATCCGCAGTGCGCTCGTCAAGAATGTTACGGTCAACATCACACAACGCAGTACAGTCAACACCAGGCTGTTTTATAGCATTTAGCAGATCGCCAAAGCCCATGCTACGGCAACCAATCAGGGCAATGTTGATCGTGTCGCCGGCGGAAACATTTTTTCTCTTTGAGGCTGCCAATAGAGACGCAGGAACCATGCTGGCTAAACCTGCAGCAGCAGCTAGTTTGGTAGTGCTGGTTAAAAACTTCCTACGAGTGGTATCCATATGGTTTTGTTTTATACAGTCTAAATTTTGCAAAAACGATTGGACAATTGAAATAATGTTAAAGATAGATCGATGAAGTAAATGTAGGACTTGCGGAGCAGAGGAATACTTGTAAAAAAAGATGGCAATTGGAAATACGATGGCAACGGCCAGGTTAATTCTTTAATAAAATACCAGGATCATGTTAGTATACGTTTTATACAAGAGTTACCTTTAACTTGCTTAATTCTGTCAATAATAAAAAAAGTATACTTTTGAGCCAGATTAAATGAAAAAAGTTTTAGCAGCCATATTAGCTTTTGTTTACCTCTCTACTTCAATGGGGGCTACTGTTCATCTTCATTATTGCATGGGAAAACTGACTTCATGGGGACTTATCAACCATGAGAATAAAAATTGCGAGAGATGTGGAATGGTCAGGAATTCAACTGCTTCTCATTCAATGGTTGCAAAAATGGATTGCTGCAGGGATGAAAACAAGCAGATTAAAACTGATAAAGACCAAAAGCTATTCCCTTCTGAATTCTTTAAGTACAATAATCTATCTCCCGCCATTGCTCTAAATGGGGCTTCGATACAAAGTATAAATGCCTTTTCTATTTCTATTGAGTATCCAAATACCAATGCTCCTCCTTTATTGGGCAAACTCCCGTTATTCGTTCTTTACCGCAATTTCCGCATCTGATTTTTACTTCTTCATATCATACCTGACATTCTGTTAGGTTAAGTGTCGGCATTTCTGTTATCGCACAGACATTTAATTATTATTTTCTTTCATTAAAAAAAATTATACAAACGCTAAAAACGTTTTTATTCATTGCTATTTCAGTGATTGTATAAGGAGTGCTGCCATTACAAGAAAAAATCGAAAATAAATATTCATCAATCAAAATCAAAAAATGAAAAAACTGATCATTCTTCTTTTCGTATTCATAGGCACTACAACTTCATATACACAAACATCCAAGGTGAAAATGCCAGAAAGTAAATCGGATACTGCTGCGAAATATGTGTACACCTGCACGATGCATCCGGAAGTTATAACTGACAAACCTGGTAAATGCCCTAAATGCGGGATGAGTTTGGTAAAAAAGAAAGTAGATAAAATTTACACCTGTACCATGCATCCGGAGGTGATGAGTGATAAACCAGGTAACTGTCCTAAGTGTGGGATGAAGCTTGTCGAAAAAAAGTCGACCACAGCAATGAAAATGTAAGAAATAATTAATTGTTTTCTTATGGTTCAGAAATTAATAGAAATATCTCTGCGCAACAGATGGCTGGTGTTGGTCATAGCAGTGGCCCTGTTTGTGTGGGGAATCATAGCGGTTAAACAAAACCCTGTAGACGCCATTCCGGACTTATCGGAAAACCAGGTCATTGTCTTTACCGAATGGATGGGAAGAAGCCCACAGATCATCGAAGATCAGGTGACCTATCCTTTGGTAAGCAATCTTCAGGGCATACCGAAGGTGAAAAATATCCGGGGTACTTCCATGTTTGGGATGAGCTTTGTTTATATCGTTTTTGAAGACAATGTAGATGTCTACTGGGCGCGTACAAGAGTTTTGGAAAGATTAAATTATGCCCAGCGTTTACTTCCACAAGGTGTTACACCCGCACTTGGCCCTGATGGAACCGGAGTGGGACATATTTTCTGGTATCACCTGGATGCACCTAAGATGGATCTCGGTGAACAGCGGGCTCTGCAGGACTGGTACATCAGGTTTGCATTGCAAACTATACCCGGTGTAGCCGAAGTGGCTTCCTTCGGTGGTTTTGAAAAACAATACCAACTGGTTATAGATCCGGTGAAACTTCAGTTTTATAATCTTTCCATGACGGATGTCGTGAACAAGGTAAAGGCCGGAAATAATGACGTAGGGGGAAGAAAATTTGAAATGAGCGATATGGCTTATATCATCAGAGGATTGGGTTATATCAAAAACAAGGAGGACATCGAAAATATTGCTTTAGCCAATGATAAAGGCATTCCTGTCCGGGTAAAAGATGTCGCCACCATTCAAATGGGAGGAGATCTTCGTCTTGGAATATTTGATGCAAACGGACAGGGTGAAGTTGTAGGCGGAATTGTGGTGATGCGCTATGGAGAGAACGCTGATAAAGTGATCAGTAATATAAAGGCTAAGATGAATGAAGTGCAGAAAGGTTTACCCGAAGGAGTTTCTTTTAAAATTGATTACGACCGCAGCGAACTGATTGAAGCTGCGATTGCCAATATAAAAGATAAGCTGATCGAAGAAATAAGCATCGTTTGTATTATCGTCATCCTTTTCCTTTTACACTGGAGAAGCGCCATGAGTATCATCATTCAAATCCCGATTACCATTGGCATAAGTTTCATCCTGCTCAATGCATTTGGGTTATCCTCTAATATCATGTCATTAACCGGAGTTGCTCTGGCCATAGGTGTAATCGTAGATAATGGCATCATCATGAGTGAAAATGCCTATCGCAATTTATCGGAGTGGCAAAACAGTCATGATCCAAACCAGAGAACTAACTAATAATCATGAATACAATCGCAAATAAAAATAAATGGTGGAAGAGGGATTATTATAAAATCCCGGAAGCAGAACGCATGGGCATTATTGAACGAGCCTGCAAACAGGTTTCCCGTGGTGTATTTTTTTCAACCATCATCATCATAACCTCATTTCTGCCGGTATTTCTTTTGACGGGCCAGGAAGGTAAATTGTTCCATCCCCTGGCATATACCAAATCTTTTATCATGCTGGTAGATGCAATCCTGGTAGTAACGCTGGCGCCGGTATTAATTTCAATATTCATGCGTGGCAGGTTCAGACCTGAAACTGCTAATCCAATCAACCGATTCCTTGAAAAAATTTATGAACCATTTATTCGCGCCTGTATAAAATGGCGAAAAACAACGATTGCAGTGAACATTCTTGCTCTTGCCATCAGCATTCCGATGATCCTAAGCCTCGGAACCGAGTTCATGCCGCCACTCGACGAAG
>JABDDT010000049.1 GCA_013287475.1 Bacteroidota bacterium | reverse complement strand
AACCAGGCGCATCGCTGTCTATTCCCAAAACTGTTCTGAAGAATTCAATATTCGGGCTTGCACCCCATGCATGACAATCAGAGCGGGTATTATTAATATCAGGTATTTCGGCCCAGGTAGTCATTCCCATTTTTATATTTTCCCTCCATAAGCCTAACCAGTTCAGGTAATCATTACCGAGACCTGCGTTAATCAGTGCGAGATGCAGGTAAAATTTGAAATAAATAGAAGCGGGTGCAAGTGTGGTATCTGAAAGAATTTGTCGTGCTAAAGTAGCAGTTCCCAAATTGTCAACTGTGCCAGTAAGGATCGCCAGCGCATTTGCATGTTGTGAAAATAAATCCTTTTCGGGTCTGTCTGCAAATAGTTTCCGTTTTTCATCCCAATATTTATTACGTATTGTTTTCTTTAGCTGAACAACATATTTGTTATAAAGTGCCGCATAAGCCTGCATACCGAACTTTGATTCCAGGTCAGCTGCCAGTTCATAAGCCCATAGTAATTGAAGATCAATTAAAGAAGAACTCCCATCCTTCCCTACCGGACCTGTGCCTGATATCCAGCCTTTCTTTTCTACCCAATCAGTAAACATCCAGTAAGGCACACCTCGTACAGAGCCATCCTTCCCCTGATAATTTCTGAAATAATTAAGGATCTGCCGCTCTCCTGAAAGTTTATTTTTTAAATAAGTACTATCTCTTCCATACATCATATAATCGTGCAACATTCCGATATACCACAGAGAAAATGTTGGTATATACTGTTGTGTATACGAAGGATGCCGACTGAGAGTCACGCCTTCCGGCCTGCGCGAATTGTCCATTGCATTCATCGCATTACGCAGCAGTCTTTCATCACCACTATTAAATAATGAAATCAGGCCCTGAATTCTGGAATCACCGATATATTGCAATTGTTCATAATAGGGACAATCCATATATGTTTCCATGGCGCAGAGTCTGGCGGTCCGCCAGCCCGTTTCCAGAATTTTATTTAGTCCGGAGTCTTCTGATTCCAGCTTCGCATTCATCTGAAAAGGATAACCAGTTGCAATTCCGTAGATATCTTCAATGTCCAATGGATCATCATTTGTTGTTATCCTTAATTGCAGATACCTGAATGTTCTGAAAGTCAGTGTTGTAAATACCTGGCCTGATTTGCCATTCGATATGATACTGTCCCTGCGTCCGATAAAAGTTTTCCCTTCTGTTTCATTTCTATTTCCTTTCGATGGATATTTGGTATACAAAGCTTCTGCATAACTCATTGAAATAGTACCGCCCACACCTCTACTGAAAACTAGTGTGGGATAAGCATTAGTCAGAAATGTCTGATCAAACAAAATTGTCGCGATACTATGCTTAGGAATTGAAATATAAGTATTGACAGTAGGAAACCCGGCAGGAATATTTACACCTGTTGATCTGCTTATGCGAACAAGGGATTGAGGTTTCATTTCCATTTGAGGAATGACAGAAGGAACAAGCGACCAGCCGCTGACTGTTCCATAGCCACCGATTATATTTTTTGGAGTGCCCTCCATGATAACCCGGGCATTTTTCCAATTACTATCGGCATAATCCTGAGTTTCCCAATTCGACAAATCTCCTTTAATATTAACCAGTTCCCCCGGGCCTGCAACATAATAGGTAGTTGTAATAAAAGGTAAAGCCCGGTAAGAACTATCGCGGATACATTTCCAGCCACTATTCGTATTTATCATTTGAGCCAAACCATCTCCCATTAAAATAAAACCAGTACGCAGGGAAATTTGTCCTTCCGCTCTCCATTCGCCTTCATTCCAAACCTTTGCTGCAATTATATTTTTTCCATCACGAAGAAAAGGTGCCAGATCGAGGGTTTCGAAATTCCAATGATCAATATCACCCCTTGCGGGTCCGAGTGAAACCTGTCTTTCATTTACAAATAATTTATACCGGTTGTCTGCAGAAACATGAATCACAAAAGATTCCGGTTTCGTAGTTAACATTAATGATTTACGAAATAAATAAACGCCATACTTATTGGAAGACTCGTCAGGAACTTCTATCCACGAAGCTTTCCAAGGTCGGAATAAAACAGTTGAATCAAATTTTTGTGCCCTGGATGGAAGTATATGAAGAAAGGAAATAAAATAAATAGAAATGAACGTAAGTCGATTCATGAAAAATTAATTTATTTCCTCATCATTTATAAACTGAAAAGTAAAACAAATAATTATCAAATTTATCCCTTTAGTATTCCCCTCCAGGTTTTCGTGTATTCAGCGCCTTATCCGAAGAAACTGGCAATGCCGAAGGTGGTTCCTCAAAAATAATGTTTTCGTTTAATGAATAAATAAACGCAAGTAATTCCCTTTTATCTGATGAACTTAATTTCAAAGAATCAGCTGACAAAGTCTGGTTATCGACGATCATCTTTTTCCCCAGGCCACCTCCGACATCATAGAAATCAATCACCTCCTCCAATGTTTTAAATACACCATTATGCATATATGGTTTTGTATACTTTGCATTCCGGATCGAACCAGTTCGGAATGCATGCATGGTTTCAGGTGCTTTGTTGACCATCCACCTGCCACTATCTGTACTCAGCTTATGGAAACCGGTATCATCCGGAGTACCAAGAACCTCAAATTCAGAACCGACAAATGGTGGTTTCACACCATTGAAATTTGGAACAAAATGACAAGTTGCACATTTAGCCCTGCTCATAAAAAGATTAAATCCTTTTTTTACATCATCAGCAACTCCCGTTTTGTTATTCATGGCATCATCAAAGGGAGCGTAATAGCGGCTATAACTGCCATCATAATATGTAATGGCCGAAACAATATGTGTCAGCGTAATATCTTTTTCTTCCGGAGTCAGTTTCAAAAAACTTTTAAAAGCATCTTTATACTCCTTACAACTCAATACCTTCCTGAGTAATTCTTTTTCATCACTGTTCATTTCCGTCGGGTTCGTAATAACCGCCCTGCCCTGAGCCTGCAAGGATATATGTTTGCCATCCAGCATGAGCAGATGATTAAAAACTGAGTTGATAAGTGTTGGTGTATTTCTGGGAAGATGTTGTTGCCTGTCAAAACTCAGTGCGGTACTTACAGTTGTGTCTGTAAAATACTCTGACGGTTTATGGCAGGATGCACAGCTTCTCATGTTGTTCCCTGATAAAATCGGATCATAAAACAACAGTTTCCCAATATACCTGATTTCACTTAAAGTTTTCTCGTCTTCCACCATCGAATAAATGCCTTTCGTACTCTGGGAAGTATACAATGATTTATCAAAAATGGACATGGTTGTATTATTCAGTGTATAATCATTGTAGTTAATAGAGGTTACATTATAGTTATTGATCAATTTTTGATTTATTGTAAATAACGGGTTCACATAATCCCTGATAAAAATGAACTGGTCAAAAGAGCTGAATTCAGAAGGTTGGGCATTAACAAATGCAATGGTTTTATCAAATACATCCAAATATTCCCCGGATAGCGGCGATTCAATAAAACTTAAATTATAACTATTGTAAATATCTTTTGTGCCATGAAGCATTGATTTCAATTCCGGAATAATATTTAATGTATCAGGACACTCAAATCCGGTTGTATAGATGGCAGCCAGGTTTAATAAAAAAAGACGGTTAGCCAGGAAGAAATGACTATATGTATTTAACTGGCCGGTGATTGAATCTGCTTCAAATGTTTTGATGGCCTCCCTGCTTCTTATAATTAATTGCAAAAGGGAATCCTTTATAAGCGGCTTTTGATCAAGAGTTAATTCTGCCAGGGAAAGGCCTGCTCCTTCTCTTCTGTATGGAGGTTCAAATTTTTCAAATACTTCGTTTTCCCATTCCACAGGTAAAGGTCCATTGATCTTTCTATAAGCATTCGGTTCAAAATAACGTAACCAAAAATCGATGTTTTTTAATTTCAACCTGGCTTCTTCTATCGATTTTCGGATGGCCTGTTTATCCTCTTCAGAACACAGATCTGATTTTAAAATTATGTTTTCTAAATCTGATTGCTGTTTATTGAATTCATTAAGGGCATTTGAATAATAGTTGCTATAGGCTTTATTTACTCTGACACTGAAAGAAAAACTCAGAACGGAGATACTAAAAATCAGGATTACTATCAGGGCTTTCATTTCAAATAAATTAAGGTACCTGAAAAATCAGGGTTACCTGCCGGGATCCACGAATCAAAAGTAAAATATTATCAATGGACAATTTTGCAGCTCTTTTAAGTATGAAGGGTGATTTCAATCCTTCCAAGGGCATAATAACCATTTATTTATGGAATTCTGCCCGGTATCCGGCTAATATAAAACGAATTCGCCTGTTGGAAAGTTGTTTCTTTCAAGAAATAATCAGAATTCATGCTTTTTTTTCTTATTTTGGTTTTAATTCCAATCCGTCCTGGTTTTTGTAACAGCTATGATAAATCTTACCATAGTGGAATGAATGAAAATAATATCCTGAAGTAATTCCTGTTCGAATCCAAAAAAACAATAATCTCTCATTCCTGTAATGGTGATGGCGTCAGTTGAAATTCTATTGACGGATTGATATATTTTAATTTTAAATTATGCAGAGAAGGACTTTTATAATATCCAGCGCAGTTGTAGGAGTAGCAGCCGGGGTAACTTTATATATTAAGTGGCCCAGGGACCCCAAATGGGAAAAATTTCCTTTGCAGTATCCTTTTATTTTGTCAGGATTTTGCGATGAAGAAACTGTTCGCAACATTGGAATCAATTTTCGCAACCTTGTTCCTGCAGAGAATTCAAAGGAAAAATTATTGGATTTACTTACAGGTAATTTTCAAAATAAACAGATTTCTTTATCAGATCATTCTGCCGTTGCAAATCAATTGGAAATGAATGTTGAAGAGGATTTTAAAAATGGAAAATTTCTAACCATCAAAGGCTGGCTAATTTCCGAAACAGAAGCGCGCCAGGCCGCGCTTCTTTCATTATCATAATATTTATTTCCCAGATTTATGCACATAGATGCCAGGACACTTGAAAACGAAACAATTATAGAAGGGGATATTTGTATTGTAGGCGCCGGCGCCGCAGGCATTAGTATTGCCTTGGAATTTATGAATTCCCCTTATAAAGTTATTCTCCTGGAAGGTGGTGGTTTTGAATATGAAGAAAGAATTCAGGAATTATACGATGGCAAAACTACAGGACAGCCATATTATCCGATAAAATCAAGTGAGCTTCATTATTTCGGTGGCACTACAGGTCACTGGGGTGGTATGTGTGCTCTTTTTGATCCAATAGCATTTCAGAAAAGAGACTGGGTAGATAAAAGTGGCTGGCCGATAACTCAGGAGACCTTACTTCCCTATTACGAAAGAGCCCATGTATACCTCGAGATAAACGTGTATGAATACAATTTGGAATATTGGCAGAAAAAAGATCCTTCACTTGTATCTATTCCTTTTGATAAAGAATGGGTCTGGACTAAGCTATGGCAATTCAGTAAACCAACCCGGTTTGGAACCAGGTATAAAGAAACAATTGTAAATGCAAAAAACATTCATTTATATACTTATGCGAATATGGTGGATATTACAAGCAATGAAAATGTTTCTGAGATCAAAACAGTTACCGTTAAAAATTACGCTGGAAAAACGCATCGTGTTTCGGCCAGGTATTTCGTTATTGCCTGTGCAGGTATTCAAAATGCAAGAGTCCTGTTAGCTGCAAATAAGCAGGCACCAAAAGGAATAGGTAATGACAATGACCTCGTGGGAAGATATTTCATGGAACATCTTGAATTAAAATCAGCAGAACTTTGGGTTACTCAAAAAAGCGAATTAAAGCTTTACATGAATGAGAATCCGAGAGTTCATGGCGAATTAGCTGTTATGCCTAAAAAGCAGGAAGAATATCAAATCTTAAATGGGATAATCTCATTTACGGCCCTGGAAAGTAAAACACCCAATTATATTAAAACCTGGACGAATAGTGATCCCAGGGAAAATTTAAGAAGCCATCCACAGCCTGCTTATAAAGCTCTTTATCATCAGGTCAAGGATTATTTCAAATCCTTCAACTCCGATATAAAAAATAATTTACATCAGGCATTCCAGGTAACACTTCGAATGGAACAAGCTCCCAATCCTTTATCACGTGTAACACTAAGTGATGAAAAAGATGAACTGGGGGTACCACGAGCTTCATTAAACTGGTCTTTTACATCCATGGAAAAAAGAAGCATCCGAAAAAATTATGAAATAATCGGACAACAGGCAGGTGCATCAGGTTTCGGTCGTTTGAAATTTCTGGAAGAACTATGGGATGAAAAAGACGATCATGTGCCCTCTACCACAAGTGGTGGCTGGCACCACATGGGCACCACAAGAATGAGCGATGATCCGAAAAATGGTGTGGTAGATGCAGATTGTAAAGTGCATGGAATTAATAACTTATTTATTGCCGGATCATCCTGTTTCACTACAGGAGGTGGGGCCAATCCAACCTTTACCCTTGTCGCTTTATCTATAAGACTCGCTGATCACCTGAAAGATATAGCAATTAAAAAATAAAAGTCTTCAAAATAAAAATGACCCGCCGAAGCGGGTCATTCTCGAGTCCAAAAACCTACATATTAACCTTTAATAAACTTGGTTACCATTGTTTTCTGGTTGGCAATATTGATTTGTATTGTGTACATACCGGATGCCAGGGATGAAACATTCATAGTTTCATAAATGGTTTGTGATGACTTGTCAATCTGTTTTGACAGTACCAACTTGCCATTCATATCATATACAGAGATCTTTACTGTACCTGTAACCGAACTTGTTATTTTTTCATGAAGCTGATTATTAGCCGGATTCGGGAATACGGATAACTTATCGGTCGACGTTAATCCTGGTTCCACAGTAAGACTCATAGTCGCTGTAGCTGTTGCACCAGTATTATCTGTAACAGTAACCTGGAATTCATATTGTCCTACCGTCAAGCCGCCAATTGATACTTGTGCACCACTCATAGTAGAACTGGTTATTGTATTCGGCCCTCCGATCTCTTGCCATTGATACGATGTAATGGTGCCATCGGGATCAGCAGATTGAGATGCATTGAGCATATACGTATTGTTTGGTATAGTGATGGTATCACTTGGGCCTGCATTTGCCACAGGTGGCAGATCCACTTTCGCAATACCCGCATTAACCGTAATAGTATCCTGATCGGAATTTGTAGCACCGTTGTTATCGGTGACAGTCAATTGATATACATACTGACCAACAATTAACTGAGAAATCGTTGGTGTGCTTGTATTAGCTCCAATAATTGCTGCAGCTGAAGGTCCGGAAATCTGGCTCCAGGCATAGGCACTAATCGTTCCATCCGGATCAAATGAACTGGTTCCATTTAATGTAATGCTGCTATCAGGCAACGTGATGGTTAGGTTAGATCCCGCATTGGCAACAGGCGGCTGATTTGGCAAGACAACCTGCGGCAAGACAGTAACTGATACCTGAGCCGAAGCTGTAGCTCCATTATTATCCGTAACTGTAAGCTGGAATGTATAAACACCTGGTTGCAGTCCGACAACAGATGGAGTAGCCGTATTAGAGTTATTGATGGTTATAGATCCTGGACCAGATACAGTTACCCAATTATAAACTGTGATGGTTCCATCAGGATCATAAGATGATGAGCCATTCAGAATTACTGAACTAGCTGGTGCCGTAATTGATTGATTTGATCCGGCATTTGCCACAGGCGGAATATTTGGCGCAGAAGCCACAGTAATATTTACCAGGGCGCTGGAACTTGCACCGCTATTATCGGTTACTGTTAACCGGTAGGAGTATTGTCCTGCAATAAGACCGCTAACACTAAGAGTCGCAGTATTTGCTCCACTGGTTGTCGGTGCATTTGGCCCTGATACAAATGTCCAGCTATAAGCACTTATCGTACCATCCGGGTCATAGGAAGCAGTACCATTCAGCGTCGTTGAATTAGTCGGTAAAGTCATACTGATATTGGAACCTGCATTTGCAACAGGAGGCATATTTGCAGCCGGATTTACTGTTATTTTAACTGAATCAGTACCCTTAGCAGCATTGTTATCAGTAACAGTTAAATAGAATATATATACCCCAGCTTTCAGATTAGTTAAAGAATTCTGCACTGTATTGGAAAGACTAACTGTAGTAGGGCCTGATTTTTCGGTCCAGACGTAGCTTACAATTGTTCCCGAAGGCGCGCTTGAACCACTTCCATTAATCGTTACACTATTTGTTGGAAGTGTAATCGTCTGGTTCGCTCCTGCATTTGCTATAGGAGGAAGCGCACCCAAAGCCGAAACTGTAATCTTAACACTGGCACTGCTGCTTGCTCCGCCATTATCAGTTACCGTTAATTGAAATGTATATACACCAGCTACCAGGTTTGTTGCTGTTGCTGTCGATAAAGTTCCTCCTAAAATTGTAGCCGTTGCAGGTCCTGAGATCTGGGTCCATGAATAAGAAACTATACTTCCATCAGGATCAGAAGAAAGAGACCCATTTAAGTTAATACTATTGGTTGGCAGAGTAATCGTCGAACTGGAACCCGCATTGGCAACCGGAGGTATATTGGCTGCCGGATTAACTGTAACTGTCACAGTATTGGAATTGGTTGCACCAAGATTATCAGTTACTAACAAAGAAAATACATACACTCCCTGTTTCAATCCTGAAATACCAGTTTTAGCAGCAGATGCTGATGCAATTGTTGCCGTAGAAGGACCTGAAACCTGGCTCCAGGCATATGATGAAATAGTTCCATCAGGGTCTGTTGATGCAGATCCGTCAAGATTTGCTATATTCGTTGGCAAAGTTATAGTGATAGCCGCTCCAGCATTGGCTATTGGTGGTTGATTGACCGGAGCGGGATTGACTATAATTTTAATAGTATCCATCGCTATAGCCCCTCCGTTATCCGTTACCTTCAGTTGGAATGAATACGAACCCGCCGTCAGATTATTCACAATTGTGCTGGCCGATGAGTTATTGACTATAGTGAATTGAGTAGGGCCACTAATTTTAGTCCATAAATAACCTGCAATAGTACCATCGGGATCACTTGAAGCACTCCCATTTAATGTAACAGAGTTTGTTGGAAGAGTGATTGTTTGATCGGGTCCTGCATTAGCAACAGGAGGTATATTTACAACAGCCGGGTTAACAGTTATCTGAACTGTTGCACTTCCAGTATCTCCCAGATTATCTGTAAGTAAAAGCTTATAAACGTAAATGCCCTGAACCAGTCCGGTAATATTTGTATTTGCGGTTGCCGGACTCGATATGGATCCTCCAGAAGGGCCGGAAGATTTTGTCCAGGCGTAGGTTGTAATAGTTCCAGAAGCATCCGTTCCGGATCCTGTAAGTGAAACCGTTGATGTAGGTAATGTTATCGTTTGGTTTGAACCCGCATTTGCAACCGGCGGTTGATTTACAACTGCAGGGTTTACTGTAATCTGAACATTTGCGCTTCCAGAATCTCCCAGATTATCCTTTAGCATTAGTTTATAAACGTAAACACCCTGAATCAGTCCGGTGATATTTGTATTGGCTGTCGAAGGACTTGATATAGCGCCACCAGCTGGGCCGGAGGATTTTGTCCAGGCATAGGTCGTAATAGTTCCTGAAGCATCAGTTCCTGATCCTGAAAGAGAAACCGTAGATGTAGGTAATGTTATCGATTGGTTTGAACCTGCATTGGCAACCGGTGGTTGATTTACAACTGCAGGGTTTACGGTTATCTGAACTGTTGCACTTCCAGTATCTCCCAGATTATCTGTAAGCAAGAGTTTATAAACGTAAACACCCTGAACCAGTCCGGTAATATTTGTATTGGCTGTCGCAGGACTTGATATAGCGCCACCAGCTGGGCCGGAGGATTTTGTCCAGGCATAGGTCGTAATAGTTCCGGAAGCATCAGTTCCGGATCCTGTAAGTGAAACCGTAGATGTAGGTAATGTTATCGTCTGGTTTGAACCTGCATTCGCAACAGGTGGTTGGTTTGCGGATCCGGCACTAACAGTAATATTACTTCTCAATAAATAGCTTCCGTCTGAATTCCTGCCATTAATGCTCAGTGGCAAAGGCATTGTATATCCCAGAGAATCCCTAAGTATTAAATACAAACTATAAGTGCCTGCAGCAAATCCATTTAAAGTATAAGTGTCTGTTACAACATTATCAGATCCAGCAGGTAGAAACAACCTTGAACGAAAAGAAGAATTACCTGTCCACACTACTGTTCCACTACTTGTTCTAAGTTCAAACTGTGTTTTATAATTTCTATATACGGGCGCAACTCCAATATTTCTCCAGTTAAGAGTTATATTGAATGCACTTCCCAATGCTGCATTTGTCGTTGTACTTCCTCCATTTAAAGTTAATCTGTAACCGGAATTCAAAGATGCCTGCCTTGCGTTGGTTACGAATGTAGTATTTGAAGCATTAACACTTGCCCAGTTACCATTGCCAAAATATGACATATGGTATTTTGTAACTTCTCTAGGAAGATCACCGTAAGGAACGTCTGAAGCATCATTATTAGGTTCTCCACCGATAGGAGCAACTGCCCATTGAGTTAAAATTCCAGGGTTTCCATCCTCAGCCCCATCAAAACCCGGATCTCCTAGATTGTCTCTTCTCCATCCAATATGTCCATAATTATTTGTTCTGGACAATACGTAAGATGAAGTTGCAGGTGGCGTTAAACATGCATTACCGGGGTCGAGAGAACCAAAACAAATCACTAATTGATTATTGGGAAAAGCATTTGCCACTGCGTCAATAATAGCTCTTAATGATGCGTCAGTAGCCGCTCTTCCTGTTGGTTCGGTTCCATACCAGGGATAAGTATTCCACTCACCGGTTTCTCCATATCCCCTTATATCTACATAACCAATTGCATTTTTATATGCCACACCATTGTGCGAACCTGATGCTATATGAGCAGCAAGAGCATTCATTAAAGCAGTCCACCTGGCGATATAGTTCGGACTATTCCAGTTTGGTATCCAGGAACCATTGACATTTGAGAACCAGTCCTGGCTGTTAGTGGCTTCTGCCTGCATGAGGGTATGCAAATAAGCCGGATAAGTAACCTGACCGGCAATACAACCCGTGCACATAGGCATTACTCCAAAAGAAAATAACTGCCCAGCATCAATAGCAGCATTTATCCTGGCATCGAAAACAGAAAAAGTATAAACCCCAAGGCCTCCGGGCTCAAGGTCTGCAGCCCAAAGAAATCGGGAATACCATTCTTTTGGAACAGTATTATTAGATGGAATATATGGATCATTGCTGTTATCCCACGGTGAACCATTCCATTGTTGTGAGCCTCTTCCCGGAGAAATTATATCAGTACTGGTTGAAATTTGAGAAAATGACAACGGCGTTGTCTGGGAAAATCCGGAAATGCTGCCTAAAATAACAAAAAACAAGACTGCTAAAATTCTGCCGGACTGTTCTATACCTCTTCCGGAACATTGGATGTTCCTTGCTTTGTAGAATTTGATTCTCATAGCTCTTGATATTGGATTGACGGATGAAGAAAACTACGATTAGGGGTAAGTATTCTTATCGATTAAAGGAGTCAAATTTCTTGCCAAAATCTTATTCCTCAAATGGGAAAAGTGCAATTAATGTTTTTATTGCAAGTAATATATTGATTACTAGCTAATAAGAAGAAATCCACATTTAAGGATAAGATATTAATATAAATTCTGAATAGTTTTTTCCACAGATGGGAAGATATGCAACGAAAAAAACTTATTAACAAGTGGATAAAAAACCGTCATTAATTTTGTTTATTAATGTATTTGTATCTAAGCGACTTCTAAATTAAATTCCAATATTATCCGCGATGATTTATTTAAAAAAATTCTTAAAAAAATTTCTTTTTCAGAATTAAATAAATAAATAAAAAGTTGGTGACCAGATAACGCATAAATAATCTGCCTGGTTCCTGGCTAAGGCGATAAAACCATTCGAGACCTTTCTTCTGCATCCAAACAGGGGCTCTTTTCTGTATTCCCACTAAAACCGGCAAGGCTCCGCCAATTCCAATTAATACTGCATTGATCTTACCCTCCATTGAAGCCATCCATTTTTCCTGTTTAGGACAACCCAATACAACAAATATTAGCCTCGCTCCTGAATCATTCAACATTTCTACAACTTTAATTTCTTCCTCAGCGGTTAGGGGGCGGAACGGCGGGCTGTACATATTGGCAACAATCATATTCGGATAGGTCTTTTCAAAATATTCCTTAGTTATATTCAGCATTTCTTCCGTGCCGCCGTAAAATGCGATAGGAATTTTCTTTTTTTCAGCTGCAATTAATAAATCTGGCAATAAATCCATACCTGCAACTCTTTCCTGTTTTATTCCATATAAAAATTTCAAAGCCCATGTAAGCGGTATGCCATCCGGAGTTACCAGGCCTGCATTATTAATAATTGCTTCATATGAGGATGATTGATGAGCTTCAATCATCATATGAGCATTTGCAACACATATATAGAAAAATTCTTCCCCGGTAGCTGCCTGTTTAATTATAGATTCTACAAAGGAAGAATAACTTCCCAGGCTTATATTGCAGCCGATCAGTCTTTTCCTGTCCATTCATTTTCTTATTTAATTTAAAACATAAATTATCTTCCTGAAAGTGCGGCTAATCCTAATTCAATCAGGTGAAACGAAAATTACAACCAGTCTAATCAGTTATTTACTAACGAGTGATAGATCGAAAGTAATTGTTCCCTATTTTTCTCCGGTGTAAATAATTCATTAAAACTTGAAACACAATTGAAACTATAACGTTCCTTTTCGGCTTCACCGAGATTTTGCCAGTAATCGAGCCTGTTTTGCAAAGACTCTTTGTCCCCTGTCTTAAAATGAATTCCATTTACACCCTCTGCAACAAGCTCTGCGGGAGAACCGATATCTGATGCAATCAGTGGGCAACCATTGGATAAAGCTTCTGTTATTACAAGCCCAAACGGTTCATACCAAATCGAAGAAAATATTAATGCCGTACAGATACTCATGGCTTCTTTGACTTTTTCTTTTTCCAGACTACCTGCGAATCTAATGTTGGAATGCTGAGCACATGCCTCCAGCACCTTATCTTTTAGCGGACCATTACCAGCGATGATCAGATCATAACTTGAATTTTTAAAAGTATCGAGTAAAAAATCAATACCTTTTTCTTCTGATAATCGTCCAATGAATAAAAAATGTTTCTCCCGTTTACGTATTAGTATACCTGTTTGAATGGAAAAGTTTGGTTTCACCAAAAATTTCTCTTTTGGGATATCTGTATAACTTTTATATTCTGTAAATAGTTTTTTAACTGTATTCGAAGGTGCTATATACTGATCAACCATTTCCCATGTCCCTGCTATTTTATGAAAATAGACTACGAATGCGAGCCAAAAAGTCTGAAAAAAGGAATTACGGTATACCCTGTATCGAACAGCCTTCCAGGGAAAACCTCTTTTCTCAATACTGTCGGTAAATAATTTACCATTATGAAGCAAAGAGGCCGAAGGGCATAAAAGGCGATAATTCTGAACATTAACGACAACTTTTACCCCGAGTTTCTTTGCTATCTGAATTATGACAGGTCCCG
Organism: Bacteroidota bacterium; assembly: GCA_013287475.1. Classification (GTDB taxonomy): domain Bacteria; phylum Bacteroidota; class Bacteroidia; order Chitinophagales; family Chitinophagaceae; genus Puia. The sequence goes on along the minus strand of JABDDT010000049.1, from coordinate 11,132 downwards.
AAGCATAATTCCAGTTATATACCTGAACTATATCGGGTTTGAATTCATAAATCATTTGCCTGACTTTACCGGCAGCACGGGTATTCCAAACAGAATAAATGAATTGTAATGCTCCCCGCCATCCCGTATGATTATTGAACGTAATCTTTCTTATTTCTCCGGAATGCTTCAATAATTCGTATTCCTGTTCAAATACGCTATCCTCGCCACCTCTTTGTTGATAATAACTATGGATAAGAAGTATTCTCACTTCTTAATAATTTTCGAATTGATATCCTGTATTAAACCAGCTGCTATTGTTTCCGAACGGAATATTTCAGCTGAAGCCAGTGCATTTTTCGAATACCTTTCATAATCGTCATGAATCTTATGTATACAATGTATGTATTCTTCATCGTCGAATGTAAGAGGCAGGAGGAATCCATTTATATTACTCTTAACGATCCTTGCAATATCACCAGTATCAGTAGAAATTACAGGCACTCCCACGGATAATGCTTCCGCAATGGCCATGGGCATTCCTTCCTGAGAAGATGCCATAATCATGATTTTTTTTGTTGAATCAGTCTCAACCATTTTATCGTTTTTTAAGTCACCTAGAAAAATCACTTTCCCTTCCAATCCTAATGATGAAACGAGTTTTTTAAGAATCAACTCCTGCGTACCGATTCCGGCAATGTAAAATGGATTTTCCCCCTGAAGGGTTTCTGGAAGCTTGGAATATATTTCAATTAGCCTGTCAATATTTTTGATTTTCTCCAACCTGCCCGAAAAAATATATCCACTGCGTGATTCCCCTTCTTTTATTTTTACAGTATGTAATACTGGATTAAAAATCTTCGGAATACCCTTTCTTTCTGCACCTACAGTATACATAAGGTTAGCTTTGCTTATTATACGTCTTTCCATACTTTCAAAGAGTGACATAAAATATCTGCCATACCAGTACCTTGACTGGGACATTGGGTTGAAATTCCCGTGAAAAATATGAACAAAAGGTACTTTTCCATAAGATACCAGAAATGATCCCTCGGGAACGTGAGACAGAATAACATCGAATTCGTTCAATCGTTTTTTTTTGAATAGCAGATATAAAAGAAATATAAGTCTGCGGGGAATAAAATTAATTCGGGTCAACGAAGCAGGAAGTACGATATAATTCACTTCATATTCATTTCGCATAAATGGATCGAGGTTTTTAATAAAAGGAGCAACCCCGCCATAAGACATATCTATTGAAGTACTGTTAACAATTCCAAGTTTCAGTTTTCTCATTTCTCACGCGCCATTTGATCATTAATGAATTTTTGTTTATTGGCACTATCCAATAACCCTTCCTTTAATAACTTATTAAAAAAACAAGAATATTTTCTCGCACCCCGGTAATTAAGGTGTTCAAGATCCCCATAATCCGAATTAATCATCGGAAAATTCCTCAAATCAAGAAATTCCACATCATTAAATTCATTATTCAGCACTTCTTTAAATTTTGATTCATTTTTAAATTCATCATATATCGGATGTAGCGGGCTTCTGATCAGAATAACTTTAACATCTTTATCCTTACATATTTCAATAATCTTCCTAAGATACATAAGATTAACCGTGGAGATACTCATATCCGGAGGCTTACTTTTAGCATACAGCAGGCTGGCCTGAAGCAATGAATCCGTTTTATCGCGATTCAAATGAAGATAACCACCCATCCTGTCATCTTTTGCAATATTTTTCAGACTGAATATATAATACACATTGGTAACGACAGATTTTATATCGCATAATATGGATGCCTCCGGGTTTTTGGAATATAATAATTTCCTTTCTGCATTAGGAGTATAAGACCAATAGAGCCTGTATCTGTCATAAATATAGACATCATTCCAAATCCATTTATTCATTTGGGCAATGATATTATTATTAGAAAACTCGACAAATACAGTTTTTTTGTCACTATTACTTTCTAAAATCTTTTTCAGTTTTATATAAGTATAAAAATAAGCCTCCCCTGAAGATGCCAGATTTACGGAACTGTCTATTAATTTGTCATCATAATCCATCTGGGGATGAGAGTGCCCCATGAAAATATATTTATCCTTTTGAGACAACTTAAATTGTCCCATATTATTAAGTATCGCCTTTTCTATTGTAACTAACAACGCAAATGCTATTAAACATGTCATTGTAAACAACATCATATTGCGTATAAATAGCTTCATAATTTCTTAGAATTGAAAGTATATGAATGCCTGTTCCTTACCTGATAAATAAAATATAATGATTATTAGACCGAAATATGTCAACCAACGAATAGCCTTTGGGAATACCATGTCAATATTTGCGATAGCGTACTGTTGACCTCGTCCAAACCATTCTACCAGCATAAATAAAGCAATTAATGAAAATAAACCCAATCCTTCGGGGCTAATCTCAGGTTTGGTAAATAACGAGGATGAAAATATTCCGGAAATATAACTGAAAGCATGATGAATATTATTTGCCCTGAAAAAGATCCAGGCAAATACTGTTAAAATAAAAGTCAGCGTCATGTAAAAAACATCTTTAAAGCTCGGAAGGTATTTACCCTGTGCTACGATATCAAGATTGTTCCTGTTCGTTTTAAATAATACAGAAGGCATAATATAAATTGCATTCAGTAAACCCCAGGCTAAAAATGTCCAGTTTGCACCATGCCAGAATCCGCTTAAAAGGAAAATAATAAAAATATTACGCATTTTCATCCAGTTTCCTCCCCTGCTTCCGCCTATCGGAATATAAACATAATCTCTGAACCAGGAAGAAAGAGAAATATGCCATCTTCTCCAAAATTCCGCAATATCCCTGGAGAAATATGGAAATGCAAAATTTCGATATAATTCTATTCCAAATAATCGCGCAGTGCCTATAGCAATATCTGAGTAACCCGAAAAATCACAATAAATCTGAAAGGAGAAGAATAAAGCTCCAATAAATAAAGTACTTCCCGATTGACCTGCTGAATGATTAAAAATTTTATTCGCGTATTCTGAACAATTATCTGCAATAACCATTTTTTTAAACAACCCCCACAGGATCTGTCTCATGCCGTTAACAGCATTGGCATAGTCAAAATGCCTCTTTTTTCGAATTTGAGGTAAGAGATGGGTTGCTCTTTCAATGGGGCCGGCAACCAGTAATGGAAAAAAACTTACAAAAACAGCATAATTAATGATGTTCCTTTCTGCTTTTATCCTCTTTTTATATACATCGATTATGTAAGACAGTCCATGAAAAGTATAAAATGAAATACCAATCGGAAGAAGGAGTTTTAATGTCCAATAGCTTGCTTTAATTCCAAATGTTGAAAGGAATTCCGAGAATGATTGTTCAAAGAAATTATAATATTTAAATAATCCCAGGAATCCCAGATTGACAGTTAAGCTAAGGCAAAACCAGAACTTGCGAATGTTTCTGTTAACAGCTTTTTCAATTTGAATTCCGGATAAATAATCAATGGAAATTGAAAAAAGTAGTATGAAGAGAAATCTGTTATCCCAACTCCCATAAAAATAACAACTTGAGATAAAAAGCAAAATATTTTGAGCCTTCAGGTTTTTATTTAAAAGCCAATAAAAAGTAAAAACTATCGGCAAAAAAATTGCAAATCGTAATGAATTAAAAAGCATAGCAGATCCAGGTTTCGGGCTTAATAAATTTCATTGAGTATTGATAATCAGGAATGACCCTAATACAATATTGACTCATTGATCAGATACCAGGAAACAAAAATATCTATACCAGTTTTTAAATCAAATTGAGGATTATATCCTATTTCGGTTCTGGCTTTTTCAATATCTGCATAGGTAATCTCCACATCTCCTGGTTGTTTGGGTTTGAAATCGAGAACAGCTTTCTTTTGTACCCTGTCTTCAATCACTCTTATCAGATCTTTTAATAAAATAACTCTTGATTCACCCAGGTTGAATATATTATAACCCTCTAATTTTCGAAATGCACACATGATCCCTTCGGTAATATCACTAACATACGTATAATCTCTTCCGGTACTTCCATCACCAAAAATTGGGATTGGTTTACCTTCCCCTATAAGACGGGTAAATTTATGGATGGCCAGATCCGGCCGCTGCCTCGGTCCAAAAACAGTAAAAAAGCGAAGGCAGCTTATATCAAATCCATATAAATGACTATAAACGTAACAAAGTAATTCTCCACTTTTCTTTGTACTTGCATAGGGTGAAATAGGATTGTCCACGCGGTCGTCTTCTGAAAACGGTGTTTTCATATTGTTCCCATAAATTGAAGAAGAAGAAGCGAACAGCATTTTAGTAATCCCCTTCACCCTCATACATTCCAATAAATTAAGTGTACCCGTAACATTTGTTTGGTAGTAATCCTCAATGTTATCTATAGAGGGTCTAACACCGGCTTTGGCTGCCAGATGTATAACAGCTTCAATTTTATTCTCTTCAAATAATTTGTTTACAAAGTTTTTATTAAGGATATCTCCTTCAAAGAAAGTAAAAGATTTACTTTCTTTGAAAGACTCCATATTTTGGAGTTTGAAATGCCGTGGATAAAACGGGTCAAAATTGTCGATTCCTACAACATAATGCCCGTCTGCAAGGAATTTTTCCGCAGTATGAGAACCTATAAATCCAGCAACCCCGGTAATTAATATATTCATTTCATCATTTCAAAAGTCAGGTTAAACAACGTTTCCAGTTCATGGTTTATGATGGCATACGGCAAGTATCAGGAACTAAATTTCTATATAATTCAATATATTCTGCCGTTTTTTCTTCAAGTCCAAAATTAGCCCTGGCATATTTTCGAGCCTGATCTCCTAATGAATCCAAAAGATTCCTGTTATTGAATAAACTTTCAATCTTTCCCATCAGTTGATCTTCATTCCCGGGATCGATCAGATAGCCATTATAGTTATCCTTTACAACTTCATCAGTTCCTCCTCCACGTGAAGCCAAAACCGGCTTACCCATAGACATGTATTCAATGATGGTATTGGAAATGCCTTCACCATGGTTTTCGGCATTTGTCATTAGGACCCCTAAATCAGCGATCTGTAAAATGGATTCAACATCATCTCTTTCGCCTGTAAAAATAATCCTGCATTCATTCATTAATTCTACAGGAACTTTATTCCTTAATTTCTCCAGGGTAGGACCGTTTCCAATTAATATGAATGTGTAGGCAGCGTTTTTAAAACACATTTTAATTGCTGCATTCACCAAAGTTTTAAAATCCTTTCTCTCATCAAAAGAAGCAACCATAACAATAACAAAAATATCTCCGGTTTTATCTCCAATTATTTCCTTTCTTACATCTTTTACAGAACGAAGATTATCGAATCGACTGAAATCAATTCCATTATAAATACAAACTGATTTAGACACCGGCGTTTTATATGCAGTAATACCGGCTTTTGAATTGGACACGATCAGGTTAGAAAACGGAGTGGTTAATTTGACCCTGAAAAAATGTTTATTGAAAATATTCAAATGAAGTGGAGCATCTGCCAATACAGCATTTATTAGAGGAATACCGCTGAATAAATTTGAAATGGAAATATAAACACTGGCCATAGTGCTCCAGGAGTGGATTATATCAGGTCCGAAATCAGATATAATCTTTTTCAATTTTAAGATAATAGTCGGGTCTTTTTTAAAATTCCTTCTTAAAATTTCAAATTTTATTGGCAAATCGTATACATACTTATATTCAACCCTGTTTGTGAGAGACAAAAGATATATATCGAATTGGTTACCATGTTTTTTAAGGCCTTTAATCAGTTCCAGCATCCTTCTTTCTTTGCCTCCTTTGTCCAGCGAATCTATAACCATCAAAATTTTCATAGGTGGTTAAGAATTTTTACTGAGATTCATCCATCTCTCGTACCACATCTGAAACATCAGAAGATACCAGATTTTGTAATCATTTTCCTTTTGAGTAACATAGTAACTTCTTTTTATCTGTAAAATATAATCCATATTAAAAATATTCTGCTCCTCAATATAAGTCTCACCTAGATATTTATCCACAAGGGGTCTTAGCACATTGTGTAACCAGTTTTTTACAGGAACAACAAAGCCCTTTTTCGGCCTGTCCATTAATTTTTCAGGTATGTATTTGTGAACAATTTGTTTCAATATATATTTTCGCTGGCCCTGGTATATTTTATACTCGGCAGGAAGACTGGCTACCCATTCAATGACATGCTGATCCAAAAAAGGTTCCCTTCCTTCGAGACTAACCGACATGGTTGCGCGGTCTACCTTTTGAAGAATATCATCCACCATATAAGCCTGGTAATCCTTTACCATAGCATATGATAAGGGATCAAACTGATCAATTTTTAATTCCTGATTGAAATGAGCTGTAAAAATGGAATCAATCTTTTTATTAAACAGATTTTTTCTTTCAATCTCCGTATAGTCCTCAGTCATGCCCATATAAATATTTTGCGGAGAGGGATCATGAAGAATAGTAGCAAGTTTTTGATATTTTTTAAGGAAAATATTATTGTCCCTGAATTTCGGCCATTTTTCAATGGGGATTGACCTTAAAAGTGCAGCACCACCTTTTCTTGCGATTGGCGGGATAGCATGCATTTTTTTATAATACTTTACCATCCATTCATATCTGTCATAACCGCCAAATATTTCATCTCCAGCATCGGCAGACAGGGCTACGGTTACATTTTTTCTTGCCATTTTACTTACCAGGATAGTTGGTATGGCGCTATTGTCAGCAAATGGTTCGTCAAAATAATAAGGAAGATCGGGGATTACATCTAATGCATCTTTTTCGGAACAATAGTATTCTTGATGTTCCGTTCCAAGAATGCCTGCAATTTCCTTAGCATATTTCGCTTCATCCAGCTTCTCATCTTCAAAACCAATGGTAAAGGTTTTTAATCTCCCAGTACTGTTTTTTTGGAGCAGGGCAACAAGACAGGAGCTGTCATAACCTCCGCTTAAAAATACTCCAACAGGTACATCAGCCACCATTCTGTATTTAAATGCCTTTTCAAGAACTTTTTCAGTTTCAGTTACCGCATCGCTTAATGATATTTTTAATTTCTCCCGGTTATAAAGATCATAAACATTCCAATATTTCTCTGACTCCATCTTTTTTGTTCGCAGGTTAAAGTGCAGGAAATGTGCAGGGAGTAACTTAAATGCGTTTTTAAAAATGCAATGTGGTGCGGGAATATAGCCAAATTGCATAAATACCCCGACTGCATTAATTTCAATTTCTTTCTGAAAATAAGGATTGGCAATAAATGCCTTTAATTCAGATCCAAAAAGAAAAACTTCATCTTTCCAATAATAAAAAAAAGGTTTCACACCGGCACGGTCTCTGCAGCAAAAAAGATTTTCTTTTAATTTATCATAAATGACAAAAGAAAACATACCAATAAAATATTTCAGAGAATCACTTCCCCATTCATGATAGGCATGAAGAATTACTTCTGTATCTGACTGCGTCTCAAACTGATGCCCAAGACCTGCCAATACTTTTTTTATTTCAGTATAATTATAGATTTCACCATTGAAGACTATCCAGTACCGGTTATCTAAAAATTGCATGGGCTGATTACCAGCCGGCGAAAGATCAATGATTGACAGCCTTCTGTGGCCCAGTCCGATTGAAAACCTGTCCGTCTGATCAAAATAGTATCCACTTGCATCTGGCCCCCTGTGAACAAGGGCATCTGTCATAGATCTTAGTTCAGATTCGCCATTTTTGGCTTTAAAATCGACAAATCCGGAAATCCCGCACATAATAGGAATAGGTTAAGGTTTTGTATGTCAGTTTTCAAGGATAGTCGTTTTAAAAAGGGCTAATTAACATTTAAGACATTAACGTCTAATAATAACAAAAAATATCAGAATTATTGAATTGATACCGAAGAAAAAATTGTCTGATATTTTTTAATCATGGATTCATAAGAATATTGAAGGTTAAAATCTTTAAAGGCCCTTTCGGCCAGGTTCTTTGAAAGCTTGTGATCAGAAAAAACACGTATTATAGTTTCAGCAAGCTGATCCGTATTACTGGTTTCATAAAGTAAGGAATTTTGCTCATTAACCAGCATCTTGTTTATTCCGGGGGCATTTGATCCTATGATAACCAAACTGTTATACATAGCTTCCAAAAGAGATAAGGAAGTCCCTTCATAATCAGACGAAATAACATATGCATCTGACGCTTTGTAATAATCCGGTATAGCATCTCGGTTGACTAACCCCTCCATTCTGATATATTTTTCCAATTGGTATTTCTCAATCATCTCCTTTAAATGATTATCCATATCCCCCGTTCCGACCAAAATCAGCCTTATATTTTGTTCTTCAAGGCTTTTTGAACCTATTTTTTGGAATGCAAGTATAATTTTATCAGGGTTTTTCATGGCTTTCATGGAACCTACAAATAGCAATAATTTTTCTTCATTAAAGTATCCCAGTTTCTTTTTTAAATCGCTTTTTTGGCCGTGTGAGTGAACAAAGGGTATTAAGGGAGGGACATACTGGAATTCCTGGTCCGGAATAGTTTTTTTAAAAGCAGTGCAAACTGGTTCAGACACACCAATTACTGTCCTGGCATGCCTGAAATAATAAATAAATGGGTATTTGAATTTCCAGTCAGGCTCCTTTCCCCAATGAATTGTAATAATGTACGGGATCTTAAAATATCTTAATATCAGACTGTTCGAAAAAGAAATAATCCATGATTGTTCTGCATAACTTATATATGCATAATCGATACGATTTCTCAGTTTGTAAACAGCTTTAAATAACTGAATCGGATAAAAAATTCTTACCGGCCATCTTTTTTTTAATTGTATATAAATTCCGCCTTCATTATCTGTTTTCTTTTCTCCAATATAATATATTTCATCGGGCGATTTGTTTAACTGGTAATCAAGAAAATAATAATTAAAGATCTCCATGCCACCGGTAACATGGGGATAAAGCGAACCCAGAATATACAATCCTTTCGAATTGTATCCATTTTCTGAATTATTCAAAGTCCGTTTCATGAATGAATAACCGGTTGCCGGGGAGTTAAATTATTAAGCAAATTGCTATTATTCCTGTTTAAACTTAATACTTTAAGCTCGGCAATAACGCAGACAACAAATAAATATGTGGTTACACTGGTCCATTCCCTGTTTTGACCGAGTCCAAAAACCAGGATAAAAATTATTACGGCCAGGGAAGGTGAATAGTTTTTTTTAATTATAGATTGTACAATGACCCCCGCTACCAGAAGGAAATAGATAAAAAAGCCAATGATCCCGTTTTCAATCAGAAGCAGTAATGTGGCATTGTGGGCATTGTATCCATGCCCCAGACTTCTTGCTTCGAAACCTCCGTATCCAATACCAAATAACTGTTCTGATAAATTCAGGTTTAGAAAAGCAGAATAAGCATTTTCGGAAGATTCTTCCCGCCAGTCCATTGAACCCAAACTTTGAATATTGTAAGGCTGACCCATCGCCCTTTTTAAAATCGCGACCGGTTCATCCGCTAATCTGGAAATCACTTCATCAAGAAATTTGCTATCCAGGTTAACATATTTCCCCAAAGTCGCAAATAACAACATTCCGATGATGGCAGATCCAATAAAAAAAGTACCGATTTTAGCCATCCTTCTTTTCTGGTCATTGTAATTTATACCGTTTAAAATGATCAGAATAGTAACGACCAGCATTCCTACAATAGCACTTCTGGATGTTGACATCATTACCCCTAAAAGCATGATTGGCAAAAGCCATGCAATATATCTGTTTCCAGACCTGTTCTTGACCAGGTCACAAAAAATATAAACAAAGCCCATCCCACAGATCTGACCAAAAAAATTCCAATTTACACCAGCCAAAATATCATCATATGAAGCATTGTCTTCACCTGTAAATTGTTCGTAAATCCTATGGATGGGAAAAGAACCAAAAGCAATATAAGTATAGGCCAGATCTGCAAAACAGATAAAACCTGAAATAATAATTGCAGTTTTCAAATGGTTCGCATGGAGGTTTTTTAAGAAAAAATAGAATACAAAATATGCAGCCAGCACTGAAGAAATGAGTTCCTTTAGCAGATCAAGGGTAAATAAATCCTGGGACATCGAAACAAAAATTACATAAATAAGGAAAACGACCAGAATTTTGACATTTCCATTTCCTAAAAATGTAGAAAATTTAATATTCGTGGTCCGGTCCATTAATATTCTTCCGAACAATGCCAATGACAGGATGGCTCTCGTATTCAGAGGCAAGCCCTGTAAATCAAAATTTATCCTTGCTATAATAAATGTAAATAATACGACGGCTATAATTTCCGGTTTACGTATAAGCGCATAAATAAATCCAATGGCTACTGCTATTAAAAAAAGGAATTTCAAAGATTGCAGTTATTAAAAATGATAATATTTAACAAAGTCTGATATTTTATATTGAAATTGAATAAAGTGAATATAAATTTTTCAAATCAAATGATATAATCTATTGGGGCGGAATAAGAATTGTAAAATCCCCATTATTCCAGGCTTCCTTATAATTGTGTTTTTTAATAAATTCATTCAATATATTGTTTTTTGCCTGAGTCCTTTTAAAAAGCAAATAATTTTCAACAGGCTTTACTTCAGGCCATGCATTACCTTCGCCGGTAGTTTTGATTAGCTGTCTTACTATAACCGGTAAATGGCTTTGATGAGATTCTGCAAATGACAATTCATTTCTGAATAATTCCGTTGTATAGAACCAAATACACGGATTTCTAACATAAGATCTTGTTTCTGTCATAAAATGATACATTGGCATACAATCATAAGCCAGGACTATGTCATTTGGTTTAATATATTTTGAGCTCGCTGAAAGTAAATCGTTTAAATCATCTGCCCGTCCTTTCGATGTAAAAACGCCATTCATAAACTTATTATCGACGGAATATCGCATATCCAATCGGCTGTGAGAATCGCACAAATAAGGATATTTAATTACGTTATACAGGCAACCAATAGATATCGCGCTGATAAGAATCCATTTTAAATTACGGAACAGGGAATCCGAAAAACCACTTTCCAGCGATGAGCTTCCTGCAGATGATTCAATT
>JABDDT010000048.1 GCA_013287475.1 Bacteroidota bacterium | reverse complement strand
CAGGACTGATAATCGCGCTGTCTGTCGGTCATAAAGTTTTTTCGCGAAAGCATAAGTATAATAAGCGCCGGCCATCCAGAATAATATTCCTGGAAATTTATACGCAAAACTGTTTATGCCGAATAAATTAAAACTAAGAGCAGTAATCCAAAAAGGAAAATGTGGTTTATCAAGCCAGTCAAATCCCTGAACTTTCATATTGATATAATCTCCCGACAATACCATGTTTTTGGAAATGGTCGCATATAAAGCGCCATCGGGCTCAAGAACCGGCAGCAATAATCCACTGGCATTTACCAAAATACCAGCCGCAAGCAACCAGTAAAACCATTTGTCCAGCCAATTTTTCCAGGGAGAATATATGTCAGATCCTTCACGCAGAATATCCATAGCAATGCTTAAAAGGCTATCGCAAACTTAAGGTAAATGAACAACCATAACAGAATCAATTAATACCTTTATAATACAGATTTCAGTTTTATGAAATTCCTTAATAATCGGGCGTCTGTTGCGGGGTTATTGATTGCGCTCGGAATTATTTATGGTGACATTGGGACATCTCCTCTTTATACTTTACAAACTATTCTTACTGAAGGCGGCAGGGTGGATAAGGAACTCGTGTATGGTTCCATTTCCTGTATCTTCTGGACATTAACCCTGCAAACAACATTTAAATATATATTTATAACCCTGCAGGCCGATAACCATGGAGAAGGAGGGGTATTCTCCCTGTATTCATTGGTAAGAAGATTTGGCAAAAACCTAGTTTACCCCGCAATTATAGGTGCAGGTACATTACTTGCGGATGGTATTATTACCCCTCCCATTACAGTAACTTCTGCCATTGAAGGGTTAAACATGGTGAAGGGACTTGAGAAACATATCATACCTGGCAACACCCTGGTGATTGAAATCGTTGCTCTGATTCTCTTGCTGTTATTTATTTTCCAGAGATTTGGGACCAAAATTGTAGGAGGATCCTTCGGTCCATTTATGTTTTTATGGTTTGCCATGCTCGGAATATTAGGGGTCAGCCAAATCATTCATTATCCTCAAATATTTATTGCATTAAATCCCGTTTATGGTCTTGAACTGCTGGTGCAGCATCCAAAGGGATTCTGGCTGCTGGGAGCTGTATTTTTGTGTACTACCGGGGCCGAAGCGCTCTATTCGGATCTGGGCCATTGTGGAAGAAAAAATATCCAGGTCAGCTGGATTTTTGTAAAGAGTACTTTGGTATTGAATTATCTGGGTCAGGGCGCATGGGCTTTGCTACAACATAAGCAAACCCTTGATGGAATCAATCCATTTTTTGCAATTGTTCCCGGCTGGTTCCTGTTGCCCAGCATTATGATTGCCACAGCGGCGTCTATTATTGCAAGTCAGGCTTTGATCAGCGGATCTTTCACACTTATCAGCGAAGCAATCAGTTTAGGTTTCTGGCCGAGAGTAAAATTAAAATACCCAACCGATATAAGGGGGCAAATTTACATACCAAGCATCAACTGGATATTATTTACAGGTTGTCTGTTAGTTGTATTTTATTTTAGAACCAGCGAAGCCATGACGGCCGCTTATGGATTTTCGATCACGGTTGCCATGCTTATGACAACCTTTCTGATGTTTTATTTTTTACGATACATAAAGCATTATCCATTCTGGATTGTCGGAGCAATTATTACCATTTTTGTCTGTGTGGAATCAAGCTTTTTTGTTGCCAATGCAGTTAAGCTATTGAAAAGACTATTTTTCCTTGTGTTTGAAATAGGGCTGATCACGACTATGTATGTTTGGTATAATGCCAGAAAGATTACCTTAAAGCTCTTACCATTTGTTTATATAAAAGATTACTTTGATTTAATTGAGCGGCTCAGTAACGATAAAAGCATCCCAAAATTCGCGACCCACGTCGTTTATCTTACAAAAGCCGGAAGTCATAAACAAATAGAAAAAAGGATCATTGAATCTATATTCAGTCACACGACAAAGAGAGCAGATATCTACTGGCTACTTAATATAGGAAGGGCAGATGCTCCCTATACCATGGATTATAGTGTGGAACCATTACTGAACAATAAAATTATGAGAATAGATTTCAGGCTGGGTTTCAGGATACAACCCAAAATAGGGGTCATGTTCCGCAAAGTGGTTGAGGAGATGTTTCATAACAAAGAAATATATCTTGATAATCGCTTTCCTGTTTTGAATGCAAATAGTACCCATGATTTCAGGTTCGTAATCCTCGAAAGATTCCTCTCTTATGACAATGAATTTACCTTCCGGGACGGTTTTATTTTGAATACGTATTTCAGCATTATTAAACTTGCCCAGTCCGACAGTGAGGCTTATGGTATAGACAGCGACCAGGCCGTTATTGAAAAAGTCCCGCTGGTAGTGGCGCCGGTCACGAAAATCAACCTGAACAGGATAAAATATAAAAATGACCAGTTGGATCATTAGCCATATAAGTTAATCAATTAAGTAACTTAATTTTGAGATATGCCAATTTTTATGGACCGGCATGATGTTTCAGAAAACATCACTGCTGAGAAAATTGCCGAACTACATCAGGAGGATTTAAAAGTACAGCGTCAGTTTGATTGCAGAGGTCTGACGTATTGGTTTGATGATAAGAGGAAAACTGCTTTCTGTTTAATTGAAGCACCTGATAAGAATGCCATAATTGATATGCACAAAAAGGCACACGGAGATGTACCGCATAGTATCATTGAAGTGGAAGCCAGTATCGTTGAATCTTTTTTAGGCAGAATTGAAGATCCCAAAAGAGCCAGGGACACGGGTCTAAATATTATAAATGACCCGGCTTTCAGAACCATCATGGTTATTTCGCTAAATCGTCTTTCACTGTCAGTAAAAGAATCTTCTTCATACAAAACTTCAATCGCAAAATTTACCAGCGATATCAGGAAAATATTAAAGAAGTTTGAAGGGAATATTGTTAAGCAAACTGATTATTATTATCTCGTTTCTTTTGAGTCGGTTACGAAGGCAACCCATGCCGCTTCCGATATTCAGGAATTGAATAAAAAGTTTAATAAACAAAATGCAAAGGGGAAATTAAATGTAAAAACAGGACTGAGTACGGGAGTGCCGGTAACTCAAAAACAGATGCTTTTTGAAGATTCAATAAAACTGGCTGAAAGAATGTGCGATATAGTTAAAGGTGAAGTTATTGTTTCGCATGAAGTAAAGGAATTATATAAAAGTGAAAATGCAAATACATTCATCAAAGGGAAGGGTATTTGCATTATTTCGCAGGCTGACGAGAAATTTATTACCCTTTTAATGGATTACACAGATGCGGCCAGGAGTGATTCAGATTTAAAAGTGGATAATTTCAGCAAACCCCTGGGTTGTAGTAAATCTCAATTCTACCGTAAAATGATTTCACTTACAGGGAAATCACCCAATACATTCATTCAGGAATACAGGCTGAATGATGCCCTGAAATTATTGAGTAAAAAAGCTGGGAATGTTTCTGAGATCGCTTTTCAGGCAGGCTTTAGCAGTCCTTCGTATTTTTCTAAATGCTTTAAAAAGAAGTATGGCCTTCTCCCTGTGGGTTATCTTAATTCTTTGCAATAAAACATTTTCCCCTCTGGTTCAATTTTACCATTCTTTGAATGATTTGTTATAGCAGTGAGTAAATAGCTAAACTAAATTTACTTATTCCTAAAACAAAAAATTAATTATTATGAAAAAGATGACTAAGCATTTCCATTTGCTCATTGCAATGATTCTTTTTACCGGTTTTGCATCTATGGCTCAAACACCTGTCGTTCAGGTCAGCGAAAAAAGTACAAAATTGAAGACTTATGTTATTGAAAGAGATATTCCCGGGGCGGGACAATTTACTCCAGAAAAACTGAAGGCTATTTCACAGACATCCTGCACAGTTCTGAAAGAAATGGGTCCAAAGATTCAATGGATGCACAGCTATGTGACCGCTGATAAGATATTTTGTGTTTACAAAGCAGAAAATATTGAACTGGTAAAGGAACATGCGAAGAGAGGTGGTTTCCCGGCCAATGCTATTTACGAAGTTTCAACTGTTATCAGTCCCGCGACTGCAAATTAAACTGATCAACAGCATCTGAATCGTTGGTACTTTAATGAACTGTTTTGTTTTTCGAATGGGGTAAACGATGGTTTACCCTATTCCTATTTATAGTTATCCTAATGGAGAAAGAATTCAATCTGTTAAATGATACTGCGTTTTAACCGAAACTCCATTTACCAGTGTCTGGTAAACGACGCAATATCTTTCTGTCAGTTTCGAAAGGCTGGCTATTTGTTCGGTGGTTGCATTCGTGTCAAGATTAAATTTCAGCCGGATGGATTTAAATCCAACCGGAACTTCCTTTGAAACCCCCAGGGTTCCTCTGAAATCCAAATCACCTTCTGCATTAATGGTTCCATTATTTATTTCAATACCAATGGCAGTTGCTACAGCGCTTAAAGTAACACCAGCGCAGGCTACCAGGGCCTGTAGCAATAAATCACCAGAACAGGCAAGGAGTCCTGTTCCACCGGTAGCAGGATGCAGGCCGGCCTCAACGAGGGCACGGCCGGTATCAACACTGCAGGATATCCCTTCTCCAATTTTGCCTTCGGCTTTTAAAGTGATCATTGCAGATCCGGGCTCTGTTTTGTATTTATCTTTAAGCGGAGCCTGTAAATTTTTCAGTTCAATAGAATCCATATTAACAGGATTTAAATTCAAATGTAGTCATGTTATTTTTTTGAAAGAATTAATTCTTATACTTTACTAAAGGTTATCTTGTTAACAGGCAACTATCACTCTTAAATCATCCTGACCATGGCAAAAAGAACAATTTTATTTATACATGGATTATGGATTCATAGTAGTTCATGGCAAGCCTGGAAAGATTTCTTTGAACAGCATGGTTACGAAACACTTAATCCTGGCTGGCCTGGTGATTCTTTTACGGTTGCTGAATGCAGAAATAATCCAAATGCAATTGCCAATAGAGGTGTTACTGAAATAGCAGATAATTATGCCAATATAATTGCATCCATTTCCGAACCACCGATTGTTATAGGACATTCTTTTGGCGGTCTCATTACACAAATATTATTAAGTCGTGGTATTGCTGCGGCCGGTGTTGCCATAGATCCGGCTCCGATGAAAGGTGTATGGCAGTTGCCCCTTTCGGCCCTAAAGGCTTCCTTTCCGGTGCTTGGAAATCCTTTCAATTTAAAAAAGGCCATCTCACTCAGTTTCGACCAATTCAGGTATGGATTTGCCAATGCAGTTCCCGAGGCAGAAGCAAAAGATTTGTATGAGCATTGGACAATACCCGCACCGGCGCGCCCGCTCTTTCAGGCTGCGACGGCTACATTCGCGGGTTCAGAAACAAAAGTAAATACAGCTAATACAACAAGGGGGCCATTGCTTATTACAGGCGGTGAAAGGGATCATATTGCACCGCCGGTTCTTGGAAAAGCATCTATAAAAAAATATAATTCTTCTGTGATTTCAGATTTCAAATTGTTTAAAGAACGTGGTCATTCACTAATAGTAGATCATGGATGGAGAGAAGTAGCTGAATATTCGCTTGCCTGGCTCAATAATCATGGCCTCTGATTTTCAGAAATTTTGAGTTAAATTTATAGGCAGCAAATGTACGTTTAGCTGGGTTGGAAATTACTATGTGCTGTACATGAAAAAAACATTGCTTGCGACTTCCGTTCTGATCATAGCTGTGCTGATTTTTATCATCAGTACAAGGCAAAAATCCATTGATTTTACAACCCAGGTTAAACCGATCATTAACAGAAACTGTATTACCTGTCATGGCGGTGTAAGACAAAAGGGCGGATTCAGTTTATTATTTCGTGAAGAGGCTCTTGCGAAAACGAAATCCGGCAAACTTGCCATCATCCCCGGCGATCCCGATCATAGTGAAATGATAAGGCGCATCACACTAAAGGATCCGGAAGATCGTATGCCATATAAACATAATCCTTTAAGTAAGGAAGAAATTGAAATCCTTACGAAATGGATAAAAGAAGGAGCGCCCTGGGGAGAGCACTGGGCTTATGTTCCGGTGAAAGAAGTACCCGTACCGCAGCCTAAATCTTTCTTTGGACTGATCAGTAAAAAAAGCGACTGGCCTGAAAATGAAGTGGATAATTTTATAGAGCAAAAATTCGGGGAACAAAAATTAAAACCTTCTCCAAGGGCTGATAAGCAAACACTGCTCCGGAGGGTGAGCCTGGATATTACAGGATTGACACCTGGGGCAGGTATTTCGAAAAAATTTCTGGAAGACAATAGTGAACATGCATATGCAGATTTGGTTGATTCCCTGCTTGCATCCCCTCATTATGGTGAAAAATGGACATCCATGTGGCTTGATCTTGCACGTTATGCCGATACCAAAGGCTATGAACGTGATGACAGTCGTTCTATCTGGAAATACCGGGACTGGCTCATCAGGTCATTTAATGAGGATAAACCCTACGATCAGTTTTTAACTGAACAAATTGCAGGCGATTTAATTCCGGATGCCACGGATGAACAATACATCGCCACTGCATTTCACCGAAACACCATGACGAATGATGAGGGCGGCACAGATAATGAAGAATTCAGAACCGCGGCTGTGCTTGACAGAGTGAATACAACATGGCAGGCAATTTTGGGTACTACATTCGCATGTGTGCAATGCCACAGTCACCCCTACGATCCTTTTAAACATGATGATTATTACAAATTCATGGCTTTCTTCAATGATACAAGAGATGAAGATACAGAAGCCGATTATCCGCTGCTTCGCAGTTATACTGATTCGATGGAACATCAGGTATCAGCTGTAGTCAATTGGTTAAAACAAAATGTATCAGCGGGGAAATCAAAGGAGATAAATACATTTTTAAAAACCTGGCAGCCTTCCTACAACTCGCTCACCTGTGACAGCTTTATAAACAGCGAACTTTCAGATACCAAATGGCTTGCCCTGCGCGATCACGCCCAATGCCGTTTAAAAAATGTGGATTTACAAAATAAAAATCAGCTCATATTCCGCTATCAGGCCTATGTACCTGGAGGTATATGGAAAATTCATACAGATTCACCGAGCGGTAATGTGATCGCAACCATTGCACTGCCGAAAATAAAGGATGACTGGGTGATCACACAGACTAAGATCAAGGAGAATAAAGGCATTCATGATCTGTATTTTACTTATAGCAATCCTAATCTGAAAAAGCCTGAAGATAATGGGGTCATTTTCGACTGGTTTTATTTTACACAAGATCTTCCGGGAAAAGACAAACCAGGCTATGGAGAGATTAAAAAGAAATACGAGGAACTTTATTCATCTATCGTGCCTACGACACCTGTAATGATGGACAATCCGCCGGATATGCACAGGGTCTCTAATGTATTTGAGCGTGGCAACTGGCTCGTGAAGGGTGACAAAGTAACACCGGATGTTCCTGAATCTCTGAATCCTTTCCCATCCAATGCACCTCATAACCGCATGGGACTTGCCATGTGGATTGTATCAAAGCAAAATCCGCTGACGGCAAGAACCATGGTGAATCGTGTATGGGAACAACTCTTTGGGACAGGACTTGCTGAAACTTTGGAAGATCTGGGATCGCAGGGAACTCTTCCCACACATCCTGAATTACTGGACTGGTTGAGTTATCAATTTATGTACGAGGATAACTGGAGTGTTAAAAAACTGATTCGCAGAATTGTTATGAGCGCTACATATCAGCAGGATTCTAAAATAACCCCTTCATTGCTTTCGAAAGATCCATTCAATAAATATTATGCCCGTGGATCAAGGGTTCGTTTATCGGCGGAGCAGGTTCGCGACCAGGCACTTTGCATCAGTGGTGAATTTTGTGATTCGATGTATGGGCCCAGTGTATATCCCTGGCAACCAAAAGGAATCTGGCTCTCCCCATGGAATGGTAAAGATTGGGAGCAGAGTAAGGGTAATCAGCAATACCGGCGTGCATTATATACTTATTGGAAACGTTCTGCAGCTTATCCCTCCATGATCACTTTTGATGGAATATCCCGTGAAGTATGCACCGCAAGAAGGATACGCACCAATACTCCCCTGCAGGCGCTCGCAACATTGAATGATTCTGCTTATATTGATATGGCAAGGCATTTTGCTCATCGTATGCAAGCCGCATCGGGCGGTGATTTACAAAAGCAGATTAAGGACGGTTATCAATGGGCAACCTTTCATGCGATTGATGAAAAAAGTTTACTGGCACTTTTGAAATTATATAATGCTGCACTTGACGAATTCAAAAATGATAAAGATAAAACCTGTGAAATATTAGGAGGAATGAGTAGTGATGCAAAACCCGAAACAGCGGCATTGACAGTGGTTGCGAATGCTATATTGAATCTGGATGAAGTATTAACTAAAAATTAATCCGGGAAAGAAGGAAATTTCATGACGCAAAAAGAATTACATAATCAGCGATTAATGCAGGAAGCAGAGCGTGCAGTAATGCATATGCATACGCGCCGGCATTTCTTAAAGGAAAGCGCGATGGGTTTGGGTGCACTGGCATTAGGTTCATTTCTTGGAAGCTGTGGGAATTCCATTCCCGGTAACAATGTAGTTTTTGATCCGGCACATCCGCTTATGCCAAAGCTGCCACCCTTTCCTGGAAATGCTAAAAGTGTAATTTATTTACATATGGCCGGCGCGCCATCTCAGTTGGAATTATTTGATTATAAACCGGAGCTGATGAAAATGGATGGACAGGATTGTCCTAAATCTTTATTGGAAGGAAAGAGGTTTGCATTTATAAGAGGAGTGCCAAAAATGATGGGACCACAGGCAAAATTCGCACAGTACGGTCAATCCGGCGCCTGGGTCAGTGAGCATATGCCGCATCTGTCAACGATCGTTGATGAATTAAGTTTTTTAAAAGCTGTTACTACTGATCAGTTTAATCACGCACCTGCACAACTCTTGGTGCATACCGGTTCACCCAGGATGGGCCGCCCGAGTTTGGGGTCCTGGGTAACGTACGGACTGGGTACTGAAAATCAAAACTTGCCAGGGTTCGTTGTATTAACGAGCGGAGGAAAAACTCCTGATGCCGGAAAAAGCGTGTGGGGCAGCGGGTTTCTGCCGAGTGTGTACCAGGGTGTCCAATGCAGGAGTGAAGGGAGTCCGGTGTTATTTATGAATGATCCCGATGGTATGAACAGGGACTTACGCAAAGAATCCATAGATGCCATCAACGAAGTAAACCAGCAGGAGTATGCAGAATATAAGGATCCTGAAATTTTATCCAGGATTTCTCAATATGAGATGGCTTATAAGATGCAGATTTCCGCGCCCGAAGTGATGAATATAAATAATGAGCCTGCATATATTCATGAAATGTATGGGACGAAACCAGGTCATGCGTGTTTTGCAAATAATGTTTTACTCGCAAGAAAATTAGTTGAGAAGGGGGTTCGCTTTGTCCAGTTATTTGACTGGGGCTGGGACAGCCATGGATCTGATGCGAGTCTCGCGATTGATATAGGTTTCATTAATAAATGCAGGGAGGTGGACAAATGTATTACTGCGCTTATACTGGATCTTAAACAGCGGGGTTTACTGGAAGAGACGCTGGTAGTGTGGGGAGGTGAATTTGGACGTACACCGATGATGGAAAACAGGGAAGGGAAAAAAATGCCTTTTAAGGGCAGGGATCATCATACAGAAGCTTTTACTATCTGGATGGCGGGTGCAGGCATTAAGAAAGGTTTCTGTTATGGTGAAACGGATGAAATTGGCTACAGCGCTATCAGTGGTAAAGTAGAACCATTCGATATCCAGGCAACGATTCTAAATCAGCTTGGGTTCGATCATGAAAAATTTACTTATCAGTTCCAGGGCAGGCCATTCAGGTTAACGGATACAAGAGGAAAAGTTATTGAAGATGTTCTTGCCTGATGATCTTCGTGATTAAATAATTTCAAAATAAATTATTTCTAATTTGAATCGCAGAAATTTTTTGCAAACTTCCGGCTCTGCAACCACGGCCCTGCTGCTTGCATCATTAGAAGGAATCGCATCTTCACATTCGCCAAACTTAACTATGAACGATACATTCAAATTAAAACTGCTTGCCACAAACTGGGGTTTCCCGGGGTCATTGGAAGAATATTGCGCGAAAGTTAAAATGGAAGGGTATGATGGAATAGAAATCTGGTGGCCTTTGGAAAAAAAAGATCAGGAAGAATTATTTACCTGTTTAAAAAAACATGAATTAGAAGTCGGTTTTTTATGTGCCGGTTCTGACAATAACTACCAGAAGCATTTTGACCAGTTTATACAAATGATAGATGCTGCAGCAAAAGAATCCATTCAGCGTCCGTTATATATTAATTGTCATTCAGGCAGGGATTACTTTACATATGAACAGGGCAAAACATTTATAGATCATACGATTGCCCTGGCAAAATCCACCGGGATTAAAATCTGTCACGAAACACACCGTTCCAGATTATTATACTCGGCTCCGGTTGCAAAACATTATATGGAATCGATTCCGGACTTAAGAGTCACTTTCGATGTATCGCACTGGTGTAATGTGCATGAAAGTCTTTTAGAGAACCAGATGGAAACGGTGGCTATGACTTTGCAAAGAGTAGATCATATTCATGCACGCATCGGTCATCCGGAAGGTCCTCAGGTGAATGACCCGCGCGCACCTGAATGGGATCACTCAGTGAAAGCGCATATGGCATGGTGGGATAAAGTGGTTGAATTTAAAAAACAAAAAGGTGATACACTTACGGTATTAACTGAATTTGGACCGCCCGACTATATGCCCACACTGCCATATACACGCCAGCCATTAGCAGATCAATGGGCCGTTAACGTTTATATGATGCAGCTAATAAGAAGTCGTTATCTGGCCTAAAAAATTTATTCGTGCTTTTATCCATATCGGAATTCATAGGTCATTTTCATCCTTTACTTGTGCATTTGCCGATTGGTATATTGCTCACTGGCATCTTTCTTCAATGGTTATCTCTTAAGGGAAAATATAAAGGCATTCGGGGGGCTGTGCCAGTTGTGTTTTTTTGGGGAATGCTGGCAGCGATATTCTCCTGCATTACGGGATACCTGTTATCCATTAATGATGATTATGATAAAACACTTGTAAGCTGGCATCAATGGATGGGTATTACAGTTGCACTGACATCCGTTTTATTGTATTTTAAAATACAGAATCCCCGCCTGACTGTTAATAATAAAATGCTGTCGGTAATATTATTATTACTCATTTTCGTTACAGGCCATCTTGGCGGATCTTTAACTCATGGTTCAGATTATCTCACAAAACCGCTGGCTGATGTTTTTGGAAAAGACAGTGTTCCAAATACAATTATCAAACCCATTCCCAATGTGCAGGAAGCGTATGTTTATAGTAATGTAATAAAACCCATATTTCAAACCAAATGTTATTCATGCCATGGTGTAAATAAACAAAAAGGCAAGCTTCGAATGGATGATTCACTCATGCTGATGAAGGGCGGAAAAGATGGTAAAGTAATAGAACCAGGTGACGCTCATGGAAGTGCGATGATTAAGAGATTGTTATTGCCCGTGGATAATGAGGACCATATGCCTCCAAAAGAAAAGCCGCAGCCGACTGAAAGTCAGATTGATTTATTGGAATGGTGGATAAGCCAAGGGGCAAATTTTGGGAAAAAAGTAAAAGAAATAAATCAAACGGATAAAATAAGCCAATTGTTATTTGCACTGCAAAAAACCAGTGTTTTAGAAAAGAAATCATTCGATATACCTGAAGGGAGTGTGGAAGAAGCGGACCATTCAGTAATTGACAAATTAAAAGGCCGCGGAGTTGTTGTTTTACCAGTTGCACAAAACAGTAACTGGCTCAAAGCTAATTTTATAACTGATACGGTGATCAATGCTAATGATCTTCAATCGCTGCTCGGAATAAAAAAACAACTGATATGGCTGAAATTAGGAGATACAAATATGAATGATTCGGATATGAAAGTGATTGCGCTATTAAAGAATCTTATGTTCTTAAACCTGGAACATACTAATATTACAGATAAAGGATTGCAGGAAATTCAATCATCGAAAAATCTTAATTATCTGAACCTTGTCGGAACAAAGGTTACAGTAAATGGTATTTTACAACTAAAGGAATTGAAATCACTGAAAAACTTATATCTCTATCAGACAAATGTCAGAAGAGAGGACTGGAAACTATTACAGGATGCTTTCCCAAAAGCACAGATAGATTCAGGAGGTTATCAGGTGCCACTACTGCCTGATGATACCATTATTGTAAAAGCTAAAAAGGAGTATTAAAGAAAGTATCATTTTGGTCAAAATCGTAAGGTTTAATGTAAGATCATTTAAGGATCTTTAATAACTACTAATTGATAGTTAATTGATTAATTTCAAGATTTCAAATCTTCCGGGTGAATTACTCCACTTTTTAGTATCTTGATTGGGTCGCTTCATCTTTAAAAAATTAGTGATGCTGTATGGTCAAATGATGAACTATCCGCTTACAATCCAATCAATCATAGAATATGGTAACCGGGTATTTCCCCATAAAGAAATTATTTCAAAAATGCCTGATGGATCCTGGCACAGGTATACAAATGCAGATATGTATAAAAGGACCAAAAAACTTGCATCTGCTCTGATAAGCCGGTTAGGCATTCAGCCTGGAGACAGGGTTGCAACTTTTGCATGGAATCACTATCAGCATTTCGAATTATACTTTGCGATTCCGGGAGCGGGTGCCGTATGCCATCCATTGAATATTCGATTGTCACCAGAACAAATTGAATTCATTGTTAATCATGCAGAAGACAAAGTTGTTTTTCTCGATGCCAGCCTTATCAAATTGTTTGAGCCTTTTGCGTCGGGATTAAAAACTGTAAAGCATATTGTGCTCATGAATTCTTCCAAATATCTAAAAACATCTCTCCCGAATATTATATTTTATGAAGATTTGATTACGGAAGGAAAAGAAGATTTTAATTGGGTTGAAGTGGATGAAAATCAGGCCTGCGGTATGTGTTATACCAGTGGTACTACCGGAAATCCCAAGGGTGTGCTTTATTCACACCGGTCTACTTATCTGCATGCAATAACAAGCATTTCGCCCAACGTTGCCAATTTAAGTTCCAAGGATAGATTTCTTTCTATTTGTCCCATGTTTCATGCGATGGCCTGGGGATTTCCGTTTATGAGTCTTCTTGCAGGCACAGATACCGTAATGCCTTCCAAACATCTGCAACCGGTTCCCCTTATAGAAATTCTTCAAAGAGAAAAAATTACGGTCGCTAACGGCGTGCCAACTATCTGGATGGGTATTTATGATGAATTAATACGCAATCCCATCAAAGAGAAATTACATTTAAGGGAATATATAGTTGGCGGATCGGCTTTTCCCGCGGGTTATATTAAAAATTTTGAAAAGGATTTTGGTATTCAATGTTTTCATGCCTGGGGAATGACTGAGACTTCGCCCGTCGTAACTGCTTCCAGGTTGCAGGCCCACCATGAAAAATTAAGTCAGGAAGAAAAGATAAAAATTAAATCGAAACAGGGAATTGAATTGCCGGGCGTTGAAATACGTGTTGTTAGTGATGACGGAACCACAGCGCCAAGAGATGGAAAAACGATTGGTGAATTTGAAGTGAGGGGACACTGGGTCATCAGCAGTTATTTTAAAATGAATATTGATAAATCTCATTCGGATGACGGATGGTTCAGGACCGGTGATGTTGGAACCATCGATGAATTCGGATATATGGAAATTACAGACAGAACCAAAGATCTTATTAAAAGCGGTGGAGAATGGATTTCAAGTGTGGCTCTTGAAACTTCACTTATGAATCATCCGCATGTGGCAGAAGCATCCGTCATAGCGATCCCGGATGAAAAATGGGTTGAAAAACCATTGGCATGTGTTGTATTTAAAGATGGGAAATCAGTAACTCCCAATGAATTTGATGATTATTTACTCAGGCATTTTGCAAAATATCAGCTGCCAAAAGAATACCTGGTCGTAAAGGAAATACCGCGAACAGGTGTTGGCAAGTTTGATAAAAAGAAAATGAGAAAACTTTATTCAGAAGGTAAATTGGTTTAGAATCAATAGGTTTCATTTATAAAAATCTCCCTGAAACTACCAGAAATACATTTCAAGGGTAACAGCCCTTCAATCAAAAGCCAGTGAATTTCAATAGCTTTTCCAGCTTTCTACCATATTAGTTCGACTATTCATCCCGGTTTTTCGTGATTTTATGCGGTTTCTTCGTGTTTCTTCGAGGATCTGCGAAGAAACCACGAAGAAACACGAAGATTCTTCGCGAATTCACGAAGAATCCCCGAACTAATTTGATTGGATATTCAAAGAAACCTGGAAATAGTGTATTCCGGAACCATTCTTTTAAAAGAATTCTGCGCTGTTTTACTCTCCCCAGGCTACTAATGATTTTGTTTCCTGCTGGATTATTATTTCGATACATACAGCAGCAGCAATTTTATTAATCACCCTTAACACCTACCATTATGAAACACATAAACTTTATCAGCATTTCAATCAGCTTCTTTCTGATCTTTTTACTTTCATCTTCGTGTAAAAAAGATTCTTTGAATACTGCAACGTCTTCCTGTGGTACTTGCGATACAACTGTTTTGAATTGTATTTTTTTAAATGTTGGTAATTGGATAAAACAAGATGATGGGTCATATTCAAGTGATATTACAACGAATTTAAAACAGGCTGGAGTATCTGTGAGTAAGGTTTACGCAATGGATATCTCTGATGGGACTTCATTTAAAGAGATTTATCCTGAAAACAGCGGAAATTATTCAGGAGTATCCGTTGCCATCACTTATAATCTGTCTAAAGATGAAGGCACATGTATTCTAAATTATGGATTTACAAGTGAGGAGCATCATGGAGAAATTCCTCCCGGAAGTTTACTATCGTTTAGTTCAGTAGAAATTGAAGTATGCTTTTTACAATAGATGGAAATTGTTTATCGACTGTCAGTTTCTTTAACAGCAATGAAAGTAAGAACAACAGAGAGAAAAACAGCGACTGCCATAAAAAAATAAGATGCACCAAATCCACCGGTGGATCCATTGAGGTATCCGACCAGGTAGGCGCCTCCGAAAGAGCCCAATGCTCCAAAGCTGTTAATAAGCGCAAGTGCCCCACCTGCAACATTGGACGGTAAGATCTCTATAATCATGGCGAAGAAAGGTCCATACGGTACATACATGGACATCCCCGCTATGCATAGCAGAGTAAAGGATAACCAGAAATTATGAGATCCAACCAGGTAGGAGCAAAAGAAAGCGATGGCTGCCATCAACAGGAATGGCCAGATAAATGATTTCCTTTTGAGCGTTTTATCTGAATAATAAGATGCAATAATCATCGCTATGACAGCCATCAAATATGGAACTGCCGACAACCAGCCTGTTTTAACTATCCCTATACCAGGAGCGGTATTTATTATAGATGGTAGCCAGATCACAAATCCATACATGCCGAAACTCCAAAAAACATATAATAAACAAAGGAGGACGACCACCCTGGATTTAAATGAAATTAAATAATTTTTAACCGGTTTAATGGTCTCCTGTTCCTTTTGTAAGGATTTTTCCAATAAATTCTTTTCATCAGTACTTAACCAATCTGCTTCCGATGGTTTATCCTGAACAAGTTTCCACCAAACAAAGGCCCATAATACAGCAGGAATTCCTTCCCATATAAACATCCATCGCCATCCTACTGAATGAATTAAATATCCGGAAATGATAGACATCCAAAGCATACAGGAGGGGTTCCCAAACATTAATAAAGTATTCGCTCTTGACCGCTCTTTCCTGGTAAACCATCTGCTGAGCAATAAAAGTAAAGAAGGTAATACAGCACTCTCTGCAACGCCCACCATGAACCTGACAACGATTAGAATTTTTATATTACGGATTATGCCTGTGGCCGCCGCAAAGATCCCCCAAAGGATCAGGGACCAGAAGATTAATTTTTTTGCACTTTTATTGGCAGCATATAACGTTCCCGGAATCTGGAAGAAAAAATAACCCAGGAAAAACATAGATCCCAATAGGGAAGTCATCGTTGAAGTAATATGCAGGTCTCCTGCCATCCCCGCGGCTGCCCCAAATCCAAAATTCGCTCGGTCCAGATAAGCAAGACTGTATGTAATAAAAACCACCGGTATTAGCCGGTACCATCGTGAAACAGAAATTTTTCTTTTATTCGACATTCAGATTAGCGGAGAAAGTCTTGTAATATAGTTTTTCCTTCAATTCAAATATCATTTTAATCGGAGGAGGACAGGGTTTTCATTATAATCCAGCGTAATTTAGTATGCCAGGGTTTAATTTATCTTTCAACTGCCACTTCAATAACCTTTAAAATTTATGTTATGAAAAAAAATTTAATATTGATCAGCACAATCATGCTGCTTTCAGTATTCGTCAATGCCCAGGTCACCAATTATAAAGTTGTGTTTGATATGTCAAGCAGGGATACTGTTAATCAGCAGGCAATTATTCGGGAAATAGGCCTTATCACAGGTGCTAATCCGGATGCAAAACTAGAGGTGGTTATATATGGGCAGGGACTTGATCTTGCCGTAAAAGACCGTTCACCTCAACAGGCAGCAGTTCAAAAATTAATTGCAGAAAATAAAGCATCTTTTAAAGTGTGTGCAATGACTATGAAGAGAAATAATATTGATCAATCACAGCTGGTCCCCGGTGTTGAAGTAGTACCGGATGGTATTTATGAAATTATTTCTAAGCAGCAACAGGGATGGGGATATATAAAAGTCGGGCATTGATTTGATTTTTACAACCGTTATAAACCATCATTGTGATAAGTTTAAAATTGTATCTTACCCATACATTAAATAAACTTAGTTCTGATGCCGGATGACCTGCAACAACAAAATAAATTAGGATTATGGACCAGTACTTCTCTTGTTGTTGGTAATATGATCGGAGCCGGTGTATTCTTAATGCCGGCGGCCTTAGCGGCTTATGGTAGTATCAGTCTATTCGGCTGGATTTTTTCATCAATCGGCGCATTTTTATTGGCCAGGGTGTTCAGTAATTTAAGTAAGCTCATGCCAACTGCCGATGGCGGCCCTTATGCTTATTCAAGAAAAGGTCTTGGAGATTTTGCGGGTTTTCTTGTTGCATGGGGTTACTGGATCTCGATCTGGTGCACAAATGCTGCAATTGCGGTATCACTGGTCAGTGCGCTAAGCACTTTTTTCCCCGCCCTTGCTACAAATGCCCCGCTTGCTATTTTTACGGGGCTTGGAGCAATCTGGCTATTAACCTGGGTAAATACGCTGGGCATTGTGGCTTCCGGAAAATTACAATTGGTTACTACAATTTTAAAAATAATTCCTCTTTTGCTGGTAGCAATTGGTGGACTATTTTTCTTTAAACTGAAAAATTTTATTCCATTCAATGCGAGTGGTGTTTCCGATTTTTCAGCCATTACTTCTACTGCCACATTTACATTTTTTGCATTCCTGGGCATTGAATGTGCCACCATTCCGTCGGGATCCGTATCTAACCCGGGAAAGACAATCCCGCGCGCTACTATGCTGAGTATTCTTATTACAACCGTAATATATATAATAAGTACCATCAGCGTTATGGGTATGATTCCTATAAAAAATCTTCAGCATTCGGTTACACCTTTTGCAGATGCAGCTGTAATTATATGGGGAAGCAGCGCTCGTTATTGGTTGAGTGCCGGCGTTGCTATTGCTGCTTTTGGTGCATTAAACGGATGGATTCTTATCCAGGGACAAATGCCATACGCAATTGCAAAGGATAAATTATTTCCGGCTGTATTCCGCAAAGAAAATAAAAAAGGAGTTCCGGCCAGGGGAATAGTTATTTCGAGTATCCTGGTATCCATTCTCATGTCCATGAATTATACAAAGGGACTTGTGGAACAATTTAAATTCCTGATATTACTCACGACATTAACTGTGCTAATACCTTATCTTTTTTCTACTGCTTCCTATATTATTATCAGGCTGGAAAATAAATATCTGAAGCCTGGTACCAGGTGGTTCTCTTCCATTCTGCTTTCTTCTTTGTCGTTTTTATTTTGTTTATGGGCCATTGCCGGTTCGGGACAGGAAATCGTTTATTGGGGGCTTTTGTTATTATTGGCCGGCGTTCCTTTTTATGTGATGATAATCTGGAAGAAGAATAAATAATTATTCATGAGTTATACTGCACATTCAGAGATTGGGGAAATAAAAACACTATTCATCAAAAATGTTCAGCAGGCATTTGTAAGTGAAACACATATAGAGCAATATTGGAAATCATTAAATTATCTAAGCAAGCCAGATTTCAGATTGTCTCTTAAGGAGTACGAAAATTTTCAGTCTGTTTTAAAAGAAAATGGAGCTGAAATATTTTACTTACCTGAAGATGCTGTTGTAAATATGGATTCTGTTTATTGCCGGGATGCATCCATAGCAACCAACAGGGGAATGATTATCTGCAATATGGGAAAAGCAGAAAGAATGAACGAACCGATGGTCGAAAAAAAAGCATTTGAGACCAATGGAATTCCTGTGCTGGGTACAATTGCGCCCCCGGGAACGCTGGAAGGCGGTGATGTTGCGTGGCTTGACGAAAATACACTTGCTGTTGGTCATACATACCGAACAAATGAAGAAGGTATAAGCCAGTTAACATCTTTATTGAAACCACTCGGTGTTGAAGTAATTACAGTTCCTTTACCTCATTACAAAGGAAGTACTGATGTTTTTCACCTCATGTCTATATTAAGTCCGGTTGATGCGAATCTCGCAGTTGTGTACTCTCCATTAATGCCTATTGTATTCCGTAATTTTTTGCTAAGACGTGGTTATGAGTTGGTAGAAGTTCCCGAGGATGAATTTAAAACAATGGGATGCAATGTTCTGGCACTTGCTCCCGGGATATGTTTAATGGTAGAAGGTAATCCCAAAACTAAGACCTTACTGGAGAATAAAGGATGTAAAGTAATTTTATATAAAGGAGATGAAATAAGTGTAAAGGGAGGAGGAGGACCAACTTGTCTTACCAGACCAATTTACAGGTACATATAGTTTTCAATAAACCTGTCTTAGAAATGCGCGATAAATTTACAATCCGGTTAATTAATGAGGCTGACGCAGGAGAAGTACTCGAAATTTATAAACCTTATGCGGAGGATACTATCATTTCATTTGAATATGAAGCGCCAAATTTGAATGAATTCTTACAAAGGATTAAAACAGTTAGTTCGGAATATCCGTGGCTGGTTTGTTTATTTGGTAAAATGATTGTTGGGTATGCTTATGCAAGTAAACACAGAGAAAGGACAGCATATCAATGGTCAATCGATGCTGCTGTTTATTTATCTCCGTCAATCCATGGAAAGGGTATAGCCCGCATCCTCTACGAATCTCTTTTTTCGATTCTCCGGTTGCAGGGCTATTATAATGTTTACGCAGGTATAAGTCTGCCAAATGAAAAAAGCGTAGGTTTTCATAAATCTATGGGCTTTGAAGAAATCGGAATCTATAATAAAACAGGTTATAAGCATGGTAACTGGCATAATACAGCCTGGTTTCAGCTGCACCTGGCAGAGCATTCAGAAAATCCTCCAATACCAAAAAAAATAAGTGAGATAGTTGAATTTGCAGAATTCCGGGCAATTATTAATTCAGCTAATCAAAGAGCTGGAAGTATCATTTAACAGGATAAATGTTATCAGGTTTTCTAAAAATAACTTAACTTATAAGAGAAATGGATCGTGATGAATGAAGATCAAATCAGAATAAGTGAGTTTAAGAAAGCACTAAGGCAGTATGCCAGCGAGGGAGTGGTAGATCTGGATAAAAATTATCAGTATAAATTTAATTTCCAAATCCATCGTTATGAGGATGTATTACGCAATTCGAGACTGGCTGCGCCTCCAAACAGATGGTCATACCATCGCATATGTTTTGTAACACATGGAGGGGGTGAATTGATAACCGGTATTTATAAATTCAAAGCCAGGAAAAATACCTTATTTGTTATTCCTTCCCGCGTTATATCCTCCAGTAAAAATTGGGCTGCTGATACACGGGGATTTGTTTTATTATTTAATATTGAATTCTTTTTAGAAAACAACTTTTCTCATCATTTCATTTCTAATAAAAAATTATTGACGTCATCCATTCAACCTTATTTACATCTCCCGGAAGAACAGGCCGAAGAAGTCACCAGAATATTTGAAAGCATACTCTTGGAAAAAAAACTGAATGATTCCAGGAACAATGAATTGATTGCTTTAAAAATTCTGGAACTCCTGAATCTTGGCGAGCGTTTATTTGAACAATCGCAGGATTTGGCAACCACGCTGCCTCTTGCAGATATCATAAAACAGTTTGTTGATTTATTGGATATCCATTATTCAAAAGAGCATTCCGTGAAATTCTATGCAGATCAATTATCCCTGCATCCGAATCACCTGAATGCTCTTATAAAAAAACACACAGGTATATCAGCCAAGGAATCTATTCAAAACAGGATTTTACTAGAAGTAAAACATCTTCTTCATTCTACGAAATTGCCTATCAAACAAATTTCGAATCAGATGGGATTTAACGACCCGAATTATTTTACCACATTTTTTAAGCGCTCTGAAAACCAGTCCCCGGTAAATTACAGGTCTAATTTAGGTTGAAAATCAAAGATTTTTCGTTGATTAACAAAGGTTCATTACTAATAAAAGCTTGACCTTTGCACCCTTAAATAATGAATCAGATTACAATACTTTTTGTGGATGATCATCCACTGATCAGAAAGGCCTGGGAGTTTTTTTTGAAGCAGGATCCCCGTTTTATATTAATTGGAAGCTGTGAAAACGGGGAAGAAGCCATCGAATTGTCGAAAGAATTATGTCCCGATATTGTCATAATGGATATCCGCCTGCGTGGAATGAGTGGTATTGAAGCAACTCAATTGATTCGTGGCAATTGCCCGGCAGTAAAAATTATCGGTTTGTCTTTTCATTTAATTCCTGACTATGCGGAAAAAATGATGCAGAGCGGGGCTATGGGATATTTATCTAAAATTTCAGCCCCTGATGAAATTAATAAAGCAATTTTAGAAGTTTATCAGGGAAGAACATATATCTGTAAAGAAGTTTCCGACATACTTTCTTAAATCTCCTCACTATTCTTTATTAACGGGTAACCAAAAAACTTTTTGCTGTTGAAAAACCAGCCAGAGAAATTCTGGCGTAGTAAACTCCGGATGTGAGGCTGTGTGGAAAGCTGACAGTAAATTCCGGTTGAGATGATGAATAGCGGCTTACCATCATTCCGAGGTTGTTGAAAATTTCAACAGTATAAGTTTGATTGTCTTTTAAATTAATACTTCCGGAAATAGCTAACCCGTTGGAAGGATTGGGATAAATACTAACAGACGTTGAATTATTATTGCAATTGTTAACCTGTATAGTATGGAAATATTCGAATTTGCCATCCAGATCAGTTTGTTTCAGGCGAAAATATGAAACCGGATTCTGTGTTTCGTTCGCAGTAAATGAATAATTTTGATTTACAGATGAATTACCTGCACTTTTTACCGTTCCTGTATTTTCCCAAACAGTTCCATCTTCACTTCTTTCGATTGTAAAATAGTCGTTGTTGGTTTCTGCAGCGGTGGTCCAATTTAAAACAATATGATTATTATTACATTCTCCGGTAAAAGACAAAAGATCAACAGGTAAAACGAAGCCGCTGCTGGTTGAAATAAATGTAGCTAACTGGGCAACCCAATTACCACCCGCACTTGTGAAAGAAGCATTGTATGCGCCAATTGCGGCTGCATTTTTATCCTCAATAATGTTGCTGTTTGCTCCTGATCGCAGAGTAAATCCAGCTCCTTTTGTTAAAGCACCACTGGCGCCTATACTCGCTCCGTAAATCAGTTCGTTGTTGTATGTAATTGTTTTAGTGCCACTGCTAACGGCAAGGGAATTCCCGATGGCAACTGCACTTTGATCCAGCGGATCGGCCACGGATAATATTCCTGAATATTCACTTATGTAAATTTGGGAAAAGCTTGTAGGGTTACCTGAAAGTTTTGCTTTTACAGTGATGGCTCCTGCACCTCCGGTAATATTATACGCATACCATAATTCAGAAGCATAGCTTGCGCCATTCCAATCAGTGGTTCCGCTTATTTTTTTATAGCTATTACCTTTATTATCTGTAACAGCTGTTACATTATTTGTTTGCCCATCCCAGTCAACATGCACAACAATCAGATTTCCTGAAGTACTTGTTGCTCCAAAAGCAACGGAGATTGAATTGGCTGTGGTTGTTTGAAAAAGTGTAGTTGTCTGGACGTGCGTTTGTCCAAAACCTGTTTTAGAAATGAATATTAAAAGTATGAAGGTCAATCCTGCATACCTTGACAGTTTGATCTGATTTATTAAATTTAAAAGGTTCTTCTTCATCATATGCTTCTTTACTTCCTTATTATTCTTAGAAATTTCAATTCACGATCCAAAAGTTAATGGCATGATTATCAATTTATTGAATAAGCTGGTATGCTGGAATTATTCCAGAAATCGGTATTCTTTCTAAAAAAGGGAATAGTCTGCCGGTGAGAACATGCCGGACTGCATTGGGTATTAAAGTCAGGAAAGCATTTAATATTTACAGCACAAGTTCATTCCATCCTTTTCTATATTCTCTGCGAATGAATTGATTGGCAGGTTCAAAATTGGTGACCTTCATATTTTCGCCGTCCCAGTTCAGAGCAACATATCGGCCACTGAATTTATATCCGTCCATTTTACCATAAACGGGATCGTTAACAGATATTTTTTCACGGATATTAAAACTCCTTAATAACAAATTTCCCAATAATACGGTTTCCGTTAATGGTCCGGCATATCCTTCAAAAGGTGAATCGACTTCCATTTTACCATACCCTGCTATACAGGCGTCAACCCATTGCCACCAATGACCATCCATTCCACCTGTGATACGTGGATATTTTTCAGGAACATGTAGATCTTTATTTAGTGCAAGAGGTAATAATCTTGGATGACTTCCTCCCCATCCGCATGACACCTTACCTTTTGTACCAACAAATAGTGTAGCGCCTTCAAAATCGTTTTCTCCGGGCCAGTCACCCAGCGCTATATTTGAATTCAGGTCCGGATTTAATTCTGTTATTCGCTCGGGAGTAATGCCTCCGTCCATCCAGAATAAATCCACGTCCTTTCCATTTTTCTGTTTAAATCTGAATTTAAGTGAACTTGAAACGGGCCCGCTTTCGGGATAAATCCCTTCTTTAAAAATACCATTGTAGACCGTACTTGCACTTCCGGAGATTTCTGTAGGATAACCCAGCTCCAGCAATTTAAATGGTGGGCCGATGATATGGCAACCCATATCTCCCAGTGCTCCTGTACCAAATTGCCACCAGCCACGCCAGTTAAAAGGAACGAGGTTGTCAATATAATCGGTTTTCTGTGCAGTACCCAGCCAGAGATCCCAGTTCAATTCCTTTGGAACAGGTGGTTTTGCATCAGGCCATGAAATGCCCTGTGGCCAGACCGGCCGGTCAGTCCAGCAATAAACTTTTTCAATATCGCCGATGAGGCCTGCTTCAAACCATTCACGCATTGTTCGCATCCCGTCGCAGGATGCACCCTGATCACCCATCTGTGTGACTACTTTATATTTTTTAGATGCTTGTGTAAGTATGCGGGCTTCATAAATATCGTGCGTCAGTGGTTTTTGCAGGTAAAGATGTTTATTCAGCTGCATGGCACCAAGGCCTACAATGGCATGGTTATGATCGGGAATGGCAACCGTTACTGCGTCAAAATTTTTCTTTTCCTTTTCAAACATTTCGCGCCAGTCGTGATAAAATTTTGCTTTTGGAAATTCTTTACGACGAGGTGCAGCGGGCCTTTCGTCTACATCACAGAGGAAGGCTATTTCAGCATTTTTTTTTGGTGCAGTGGCAAAATGATGAATATCATTTTCAGCTTCACCGCCACATCCGACTGCGGCAATATATAATTTATCACTGGGTGCTGTAAAGCCCATTCCTCCTAAAACATTTCTTGGAACAATATAAAATCCGGCGGTTGCAAGTGCAGTTTTCTTTATGAAATCTCCCCTGCTGATTAATTTGTTCAGGGAAATACCTGTTTTCTTTTTCATGAGATTTTCAATTATTTTGGAATCTGATATTGACTATGAATTTATATATAAAGCAGGTTAATACCTGATTTAATATCTAAGTTTTCCGGCAGTAATTGATTATTTTAAACTAAGATTGCAGTCGGATTTAATTTTCTTCACTCCCCTAACGATTTTGCATGAAAAGAAGTTATTATATAGTTGGGCTCATTATGCTCACATTTTTTGTCATTTCTTTTTTAACGAATATTATCGGACCCCTCATTCCTGATATGATCAGGGGGTTTAGCTTAAGTCTTACGCTCGTAGCCATTCTTCCTTTTGCTTTTTTTATTGCATATGGTGTTATGTCTATCCCATCCGGTATGCTCATAGAGAAATACAAGGAGAAGAAAATAATGGTGGTGGCATTCATTGTGGCTTTCACAGGATCTTTAATACTTGCGGTATTTCCAAATTATTTGTCAGCAGTTTGTTCTTTGTTTCTTATAGGATGCGGAATGGCCATGCTGCAGGTTGTTATCAACCCGCTTTTGCGAACAGCAGGTGGAGAGGAACACTATGCGTTTTATTCCATCATGGCGCAACTTATTTTTGGACTTGCCTCTTTTATCAGTCCCCTGGTTTATTCCGGAATCGTATTGAATCTAAAACATAATGAACAGAATGGTGGTTTGTTTTCTGTACTGGGTTATCATGTTCCGGCTCAATTACCCTGGATTTCCATGTACTGGCTTTTTACCCTCATTTGTTTATTGATGATTCTCATTATCCTGTTTTCCCGTTTTCCGAAGGTGGAACTGAAATCAGATGAAAAAG
>JABDDT010000047.1 GCA_013287475.1 Bacteroidota bacterium | reverse complement strand
AGTCATTCAGGCTTATATAGCCAATTTTAACCTGCGCTGAAACATTCAGACTAATAAAAGCCAACCCACCGAAAAGCAAATATTTTATTAATACGTTTTTCATAAATTTTATGTGTTAGTTAATTTTTCAAAATGCAGGAGCTGAGGCTTAACTAAAGTTATTTTTTTAACAGTATATAAACTATCCTTACTTCCGATTTAACAAAGCATTTGATAACAGTCCGGGGATTTAATGGGTACAATTAATTCTTCCCCACTGCTTTCCTTATAATGGGTTCGGCTATTTTTTCCATAACCACATAGCCGGCTTTGTTGGGGGGCACGCCGTTCCCGCGACCTCACAAAAAAAGAATTTCGGGCGGGTGGGTGCAGGTGGCTGAAACGTCTCAAAAAGCACGCGTTTTGCGAACAATTCACAAGTGATGGCTGAGCAGGTTTCCGATAACTTTGAAGTATTTACCATCTAGTAATCATGATAGAGTTGCAATCGTTGAGGACGAATATTAGAAGGAATACGAAATTTATCATTGATCATTTATCCGATCAATATATTGTACGTGGGAATGGTAAAAAAAATAATCCCATTTCCTCAATATGTATGTTTTGTGGTTCCAATAAAGATTTAACCAGAGAGCATGTAATTCCCAAATGGGCTTTTGAACGAAAGACCGACAAATTTTTTCTAACAACCATCAATGGCCTGCCACAAACCTATAATAAAACAACCATACCTGCTTGTATCAAATGCAATTCTGTTTTGCTCAATGAAATTGAAAAACATGTATTAAGAATATTTTCTAATCATAATATTCCCGATAGTTATTTTAGCAATGAAGAATTGGAGCAGGTTATCCGGTGGATTGAAATACTGGATTACAAACTTCAGGTATTCAGCCTTAGTACAAAATTCAGGGCTTCCAAAAAAAACGGTCACATTCCATTCCTGGCTGATCATTCTATTTCAGTTCTGGATCCAAATATTGATTATTCACCGGCAAAAGTCATTTCAGGCCTTAGGAGTTCACTTAAAAGAATTTCAATAAAGTCAAAGTCAGGTCAAATGAATTCATTGGTAATTTTTAAAACAAGGAATAAAGAATTTGGATTTTTTCACAAGAATAATGACTACCTGTTTTTGGAATTACCGCAAAAGCAAGTGGCGGTATTTTACTTTTTCCAAAAGGTGTTTGCTGATGTAGTTGAAGCCAGGGATCAGGCGCTTTCAATCATTAAAGAACAGTACAAAGAAGGAACTGCTTCATAAAGGACTAAGGGAAAACCATTAGGCTATTATTAATACGCCTCCTTCGATATAATTACAGAAATTTGGTCCGTGAAATTACAGATTAACCCCGACCTTCTTTCTGACGCTCCATATAATGAAAAAAATAAGGGCCTCTTTACTAGCGTACATAAAGATTACCAGGATCTCGTAAGTGATATTCAACTTGGGACTTCCACCTGTTACCTAATCTCAGGATACCGCGGCGCCGGGAAGACTAGTTTTATTAAAAAAATGGAGGCTGGAATAAAGGGAAACCGGGATAAAGATGACCGGGAAATACTTTTTGTCCACACTCATTTTTCGAAATACCATAGTCAGACTTACCTTTTAAGAAAACTGATTCGCGGCCTTTACCAGCAGATTAAAGATTTGGAAACTTTTAAAAAATTGAAAACCGATGAATCACGCCTAACCCTGGACAAAAAAACAGCCTTCCTGCTTGAACAACTATATGACAAAACTTTTTATGACAGCTCCTCAGCTCATACCACTACCGGTAAGAAAGAAAGGGTGACCGTATTGAATCTAGATCTTATTTCGCTTTTTCAGATTGTCATTCCCATACTGATCTTTGTGTTTTTTATTTACAATATTGTTTTTCAGAAATTCAGTCTGCCTGATATAATAAACTATGGTGGCGTCCTCATCTCCCTCGTTGCTGGCGTAAAAGGTTTTCTGAAATTTTCTTTCAGCAAAACCCGGACGAAAACCGAACAAGAGGATTTCAACCGAAAATCCATGTATGATGATGAAATCGCTGACCACCATTTTTATAATTTATTAGAAGCATTCCGCCCGAAGTATAAAGTGGTATTTGTACTGGATGAATTGGATAAGGTTGATGAGAATGATATCGACAAGCTCTTGAACGAAATGAAGCCTTACCTCGTTTCCGGGGCTGCGACATTTATCGTTGTAGCCGGACAGACGCTGTATTACAGGTATGAAAATTCAAAATCTGAGGATGACGCCCTGCTATCCAGCATTTTTGCAAAATGCATCCATATACCTTTAATGGCGAGGGAAGAGTTTCAACTTCTCACTGACAATCTGATCCTTCCCGGAGATCAACTGACAGCAGATGAGCAACGGGCGAAGAACCATTATGTTGACTGGCTGGTTTTCCAGTCCAAACGGGTACCCCGGAAATTCATCAGTTTATTACGTGCAGATCTTCACTGGGATAATGAGGGGGCATTCCTTGAAATAAATGCGGCTGACAGTCGCTTCAAATTCTATTCACAAATATTGGATGCTATTGACGAAATAGATGACAAGGAAATAGCGACCGAAGGTTTTGATGATGCCCTGCGTGATTTTTTAGTCATGCAATTATTTTTAATGAGTCAACAAATGATGTCGATGAAGAAGAATTCATTTTCACTGAATGACTTAATAAAACACGATGAGTAAGACGAAAATATATGAGCAATTAAAGCTGTTAATGAACGGTTATACCGATAAGCTTGTTCGCGAGCTCGTGAAAAGAAAATTACTGATCCAGCTTAAAAATCCGGCTGGTCATTATCGTTTGAGTACCGGATCACAAAAAACCGGCATGTCCGTTATTCCTGCGCAAAAATCCGTATTTACCCAGCTCTTTGAACTGCGCAATATTGCACTCAATGTATGCTCGAACCTGTATCCTGATCCTTTCACCCAGCCACTTTCCTTCAGTCGTTCTTTTCTAAAACTCGACGAAAATAATGCGATTACTATTCCTTGGAAAAAGGACAAGCATCTTTTGGATACGTTGGACAAACTGGATAATCTGGTTAACGATGATGATATACCGGCTTCCCTTGAAAAGTTACTGAATGATCATAAAATTAACATCAATCAGATCATCGTTACTCTGTTGGAGTTTTATGGCCGGGAAAAAACAATCCGATTTTTTGAGTCCCTGAAATACAATTCGCTAAGGCCTCTTTCTGACACCAGTGCCGATTTGATCATGGGAAACAACATGGTCTATTATTCTCCTTTGATCTTTGAGTTTAAAGTCAGAAGAGCAAATGCGGTTCCCGATAAGAAAATGCTCCTGGGTGCGTTAAAACGATCTAAGGAACTTGCCATCCAAAAAAATCAAAGGCCCTATATTTTTCTGATCATCTTTACTCATGAAAATGATCAGTCTTTTGAAACGTCAAAATTTCGGTTTCGAGAAACCCTCAAGGCAATCAAAGAATTCGATTCATATAATTCACAGATTGAATTCATACCAATTTCGTTCTCGGGTCTGCATTTGATAGATCGGTCTTTTGATGAATTCTACAAAAACTATATTCAGGATTTTCTTACGCCCCACTTCAGCGCCCAACCTCCCCCACCAGGTTTTCCGGACCGCAACGACCATTTTCTCGACAGGGAATTTGATGTCCGACAAACAGAATTAATTATAAATATTAAGCCGGTCAACACGCCCTTCTGGAGAGTGGGGATTCGATTTGTTAAAGAAGGAAAATTTCCTTCTCTTGCCAGCGGGAGGCATGGCAACCCGGAGGTCGCAGACATTCATATCTGCGTCGGAGAAATTATCAACACAAAAACAAATGAATGGGGCAATCCCAATCAGTTAAAACTTAACCATTATAATGCCACGGTTATTGAAAACCATATGGGCAGTTTATTGAATTATGACGGCGGGTCGGTTACCTTGGTGGTCACTTCCAATGCAGAAGCTTCTGAAGTCCTTTTTTCTGTTGATGCTAATGGCAAACATCAGGGCAACAGAAAATTCAATCTACAGGCTTTTGGTACGTGCAAAATTTTTGCCTGGGCAGATTATCTCTCGTTTAATCTGGAAACGGAAATCAAAGTAATTCATAAAGGAAAATAGAACTGCTACATG
This sequence comes from Bacteroidota bacterium, assembly GCA_013287475.1. Lineage (GTDB taxonomy): Bacteria > Bacteroidota > Bacteroidia > Chitinophagales > Chitinophagaceae > Puia. The sequence goes on along the minus strand of JABDDT010000047.1, from coordinate 21,103 downwards.
GCTACAATACTTGCATTGATTATTGGATTTCTTGCACTGATAGTAGCAATCTCATCCATACGGTATCAAATCATTACAATGATCAACGCCCAATTGGCCGATAAAGCAAAGGAATGTAATAGTTATTTGGAAGCAAATGCCATGGTTCCCAAGTCGGCCCATAAAGTTTCTGGCATTGTTTCGGCTATTATTACTGCTGAAGAATTGTTAGACGAGCAACTGAATTTTAAAAAATACACAATTTTAATTTTATTAAATAAACAATCCATATTGAAGCAATTTTATCTGCAGCTTCACACTTCCATACGCGTATATTTGAAAAAAAAGACCCTGTCCGATGCAGAAATCAATGATCCGGTTTTGAGGGACCAAATAAGGGCCCAATTTATGAGGGCCAAAGAAATATTAAATACATGAAAAAGCCTGTCAGGCATTCCTCTCATATACTGGAAACCAAATCAAGGAAATTCTTCGAAGCTCAGCTTCCGGATGACTGGATTTTTAATATCCCGGCAAATGATTACGGCTTGGACTATCACATTGAAGTCGTACTAAAGAATGAGGTTACCGGATTGAATTTTTCCGTCCAGCTAAAAAGCAGAAAAACCAAAGTAAATAAACCGTATTGCAGTGCCTCATTAAAACATTCTACTCTCAATTATTTTCATGTCAGATTGGAGCCTGTCATGTTGATATCTTTTGTAGAAGAAGAGCAAGAAGCTTATTGGATTTGGATGGACGAGCTTAAGCTGGATCTGAGTCAATCAAAGGACACCTATTCAATTCAAATTCCCAAAGCAAATAAGTTAAGTAAGATTGACTGGAATAACACTTTGACTTATGTCCAGGAAATTTTCAATAAACGGTCCTTTATTGGGGAATTTAATATTACCGAATTAACCAATGCTGAAGTTATAGCCTGGAGAACTTATTATGGCGACGGTTTTCAGCAGTCCATATTCCTCTTTCGTGAACTGCTGAAAAAAGATAGTGGGAATATTCCTATGCGACAGGCCCTTGCTTGGAGTTTGCATATGACATATCAATATGCAGAGGCATTAAAAGTTATCAATGAACTTCTTCGCACCAATCCATCAGCACGCAACTATCAGACAAAAGCTTGTATACTGGCAGAGTTTGGTTTCAAGGAGAATGACAAAGGAAAAATTATCCAGGCAAAGAACCTTTTCCAGCAGTATATCGATCAGGAAGCTGACGGTCTCATGCTTTACAATTATGCTAATACCTTAATTGGATTAGCCAACTATGAAGAAGCCATCAGGAATTATAAATTAAGTCTGGAGAAAAATCAGAATTATGCAGAATGCTGGAAGAATCTGGGTACCTGTTTTTATCATATCGGTAATCACGAAGAAGAAATGAATTGTTATGACCGGGCTCTGGCGATCGAACCTGCATTGCCCGAAGCCCTGATTAGCAAAGGGATTACCCTGATAAAAATATATTCCAGGTACAAAGACGCTTTAATCTTATTTAATCAGGTTCAGGACTTAGATGATGTATTATATGACAGCTTTGTTTATGGATTTTTTTGGTTAGCATTCGTTCATGAAAAATTAGATCATGTTGAAGAAGCGCTGAAATGGATTGATAAGGGTCTAGACCAGGAACCAACCAACCTTCATTTTTTAAATTTCAAATCCAATCTGCTGGCAAAGTACTGGAAGAAGCACCGACTATTAAAAATAGCAGCCATAAAATTTTTTGAATTCAGGTTTGAACTTCAGAAGGATATAAAAAGTCTTTATTATTTGATTCAAATAAAAAGCATTTCGAAAAAAGCAGCCTTCACTCTCATTCAATCAAGGACTGATTTATTAAATGGGATAACATTAAAATTATTGGATGAATATGAACTTAAATGGGAATCTGTAGTTGAAGTATTACTTTATTGGGAGTCTTACCGAAAATTTAGAAATGAATATCCGCTTTCGAGGTACACCGAACAGCTTCTTTCCCAGCATAATTCGATTCCAACACAGTTTTGGGGATTATTGAATCTGGTATGTTCGATTTCATTTAGTCAAGCCCAAAAAAAATATAACAAGACAAAGCAAAGTCTGTCTGTTCCGGTGCAAATTTCGAAGATACTGTTAGAGGAAGTGCCCAAACTGATCCGTGAAATTTTTCCGTCAATGAAGTACCCTCAGAAGATTGCTGTAGAATTGTTTTCTTTTTTCTATGTTCATTACTCTATTATTATTTCACGGGAAATCGGGTTACAAACGGGATATATTTCTGCGCAACTGAATTTGCCTGAAATGGATTCGGAAGAATATTTACAAAATAACTGGCATGTGGAACTTCACGCATCCATAGCCTTCCATTTAAACAGACAACTAAATCTATTAGAAAAATGATTTCTAAGTAAATAACAAAATCCTTTCAAATTCGTTAACTTTATTGAATTCTGATTGACAATTAGTTTATAGTTAAATGTTAGAGCTATTACTGTATTAATAGATTGATTGTCAATATATTATTGAGTGTTGACAAATTTGGATTTTCTAATCTGATACCCTGAATTGCCAATCTTTTCTTATATTTGACTAATGAAAAAGCCTTCTAATTATAACGATAAAAAAGCTCTCATGGAGAAACTCCAGGCTTTTGCGCTTTTTCAAAATGAAGGTTTGAAAGTAGTAAAACAAACATATCCTGAATATGTGGAATTTGTTTTAGAACACAAAGCCAAGACTTACAAACAGGTTAAATATGAATTATTTCCTGCCATGCAGGAACTTTAGAATCTCAAATTTCATAATCTTTATTTTTCTCACACAAATAAGTTTTTAAATAGGTCATATTCTGACTTGTATCTTGAAGATAGAACTCACCCTGCCAAGTAAATCCGTCTCTTCTCCATATCTCCCTACCAGAACCGGTTTCTAATAATTCCTGAATATTTGTTTCCGGTCGATGTAAGGAATTCATCATTTCCATGAATTCTTCATGATCTGAAGGATGCATCTGATATCCCAGCCGGGCCCAGCAATAGTATCCAACCCAGTCAGTAATACCATCCGGACTCACGGCTATCGTCGTCATTTTTCTAAATCCCTTTTTGCGTGCTTCCTTAACTTGGATACAGAATAAACGCGTACCAATTCCTTTTCCTGACTCAAAAACCTCCATCAAAACGTTTGATATCAGGCCGGACTCAAAGTTTATTCTTCTTTCTACTTTATACAGGTCTGTTTCTATTTTAATATTTAAGGTTTCTGCCGAAACAGATTTAATTAAACATGTAAAGCTTCGAATATGAGGAGATGGCCAGCCTCCACAAAGATTGATGAGATCATCTTTCGTAAGGTTATAGGTTGTCATGACCTTATGCTCATCGACAAGGCCAAAATTTATTGTTGCTACCCTGTCTAAAATAAAATTAATCTTCTCCGCCAACTCATGAATTTTTTTAATGGAAATAAATATATAATTAATTCATAAATCACTGGTATCATTTCCTCGCCAGTCATTTAATTTTTATTTCCACTGCACTCCAAAAACTACGTCCACACTCACCTTAAAATACGACTGGCCGATTCATTTCAAAAACCTCCGTTTATTGTTCATATTATGCGCGGACTTTCTACATATTTGCCAACTCGAGTACTTTGTAATAATCTAGCGACTGAGATTTTTTTTTGCTGCAAATGTTTCTATTCAAACATTCTGTGCCGACTTCACAAGAAGAGAATTTCTGACTGTGTCGGTGGAAGTGGTTTACACGCTACTAATGGTTCGCCTTTTCGAGCTGGTAATGATTCAGTAATTAAATAGTTCGTAATAGTATTCTGCTCTTAATAGAGGAATCTTCTTCAAAGAAATCTTTTCTGTTCTAATTTTCAATTCGCCTCCAAGTACCGAATGATAGTTTTTTAGTAATTCCCAACTTTTCTCACTTGGACCCGGAAGAATTACAGGTATATTTTTTTGAATTGACTTTGCTTTCTCCTCAATGATTATTTTTTGAGTAATAATCATGGCACAAAGTTCCTTTGGCTCTCTTACTATATGAATCCCGAGAAATTTGTCATCGACATTCAAATCAATAACACCGTTGTTTGGAGCAGGATACTTACCTTTTTTCTGCAACACATCACGGATATTTGCACCATTTCCCATATCTGCAAAATAGTAACCAAATAATTCAAAGGCCTTTAAGTAGGCAATTTTCAGCATACCTAAACTATATTCATTCCATTCAGGAACGTCAAGTGAATAGTCAAAGTTAAAAGTCTCATGTTGCCCAATTTTATTTTGTACTTTTTGATAAGCAAATGGATTACTTTTAGGATCCGGTTTGAAATAAACGGCGGTTCCTTTCTTTTGAATAGATCCCTTAATAGGACTCGAGTCAACATTGAATTTTACATTGAAAAGGGAGGAGTCTTTTTCTAATAAAAAAGCTTCTATTAATAATAAATTCCGAACTAATTTATCGTTCCTTTCACCATTCGTATTATTGCATTTCTTACAAGTAAGTATAGTCGCCTTACCACCCATCTTTTTAGGAGGATTATGCTCCAGGGTTAGAAAGTTATCATTCCCGCATTCATTGAGTTGATGAAAAAGAAAATACATATAACATAAAGGGCAAAAATATAACTTACCAGTTACGTCAATCGCCAAACCAGTTTGAGGATGAATCATCGGCTGTTTAATGGCAATTAGGTAGTCATTCAAATTTGATGAGTACGCATTAAATATTTTCTCTCTTTTTGATTTTCCAGACATTTATTATGTCTTCAAGATTTTTCATTAAATAAAAGCTAAATCATCTCATTTTTTTAAGCCGTTAAACCAAGAGCTAATTTCATCAAATTGGAAGCATTTAAAATGTTTATTTGTATAAGCCGATAAGGTCGCTATTTTTAACCCAATATGAGTAAGATCACCAGTTTCATCATTAATTTCATTTACTAAATTGGTTAGGACATCTCTTTGATATTTATCCCTGGGAAGTTGATTGTCGATTATTTCAATTGGAATAAGTTGGAATGTTTTTTGGGCTACATAGAATGAACCAATTTTATCATAAGTCTCACAAATAGCTGTATATAAGTTTAGGGCCCTAAGGCTATCTGTTTGACTTATGCTATTAGTAAAGTATGATTTCAATCTTTTCAACCCTTCTAAATTACCATTTCTCATACTTGAAGCGGCATCATCAATCTGATAAATATTTTTTGTTTGTTCTGCAACAATTTCAGAGACTTTGCTTTTAATCTCTTTTACAGCTTGATTTTCTATTAAATTTTGTATTTTATCAGTAGCAAAAATAGTCTCAATCTGCTTTTGTGTTTCTTTGAGAGCTATTTCGTTGGTTGAAACTTTTATTCGATCTATTTCTCTTTCTGAATAATCTTGTGTAGATTTCACTGCATCTTTTGCATCATCTTTTATAGATTGAGCTTTTGTCTTAGCATCGTCTTTTAGTTCGGTTATTTGAGATTTTAATTCGGTTAGAGTATTTCTATACTCATCCTTCATGTCATTCCTATCCTTATAAGAAATAAATATCGCAAATGATGCAATTAGACCGATTAGAGTCCCAGATAAGCCAATCCCCCACTTAAAAAATGAAGAAATATTTTCGTAATGAATTTGTTCTGGAGTTTTTGGATCGGAGGGTTGCGTAGCCATTTAGGATTAGTTTAGCTCACCTAATATACTAACTATCCACATTAATTATCCAAATGCTTAACGACATCTTATTTCAATATTACTACAATTATCTTTTTGGAAATGTAATTGCTTTGTACTGATCTTCTGTCAGCTGTTTAATTTTACTTGTAAATACAATTTCCAGGGGTCTATCCTTTGGATGTGATTGAAATCTTTCAGCCTTTATTCTATCTTTTACATTTTGTTGGTTTAATTTTCTATCACTTACCATTATATCTGTTACATCAGTTGTTTTTGTTCCATTGACAATGGCCAAATAAGTAAATCTATAATAGTACATAAAATAAGATTTTAATAAAGGTATTTACTTGAATTGAAAAACCGAGAATGTTGAAATTAGTGATCTCACTTTATTTTGCCGGATAAAATTACACTTCCAACGAATGAAGTTGAATCAAAGAAGGTGTTGCTCGAATTAACTGCTCACACGGGTCTTAATGCTTTTAGTGCAGAGATGACATTGAAGCAATGGGAAAAAGGGGGTTTAAAATTAGAATACGATGGTTACCGGGTCAAATGGTAAGGCAACACCACCAATATCAATTAAGCAAAGAATAAACGATCATGGATATCAGAATAACAAAAAAGCCCCTGGTATACGGGGGCGACAAAGCCGCCGACGGAAAACCGTAGCAGCGCATTCCTTAACCCCAGACCATAGAAAAGGTACGAATTTCGGTTGAACCTTTCCTTACATCAAAATATTTATTTGGACCTAAGGGTAAACCCTTAATGGCTTTTATAAATTCATAAAATTTGTATTTTGCAGGAGGATCCTGATGCAGCTTGGCAAAACCATACAAGAAGAAATTTCAGCATTGGAAGCTGAAATTGGTTATCACAAAAAATTGCTGGATAAGTCAATCTCAGACAATGATGAACTGGAAAAAGTAAAAAGTATTTTCCATGACCTGAAGTTGCTGTCTGACAAACTTGATCAGCTAAAAAATAATCTTCTCAATAAAGTCTGATGAAAATTATTCCTGTGATCGTAATCAGGATAACAGATTATGTGAACTACAGATTGTGCAACAGACGCCAGGTTCGTTTTTATATATTCTTCCAGTTTCAATCTGCCATTTATAGTAATATATGTCCTTAATCGAACTGAAAACCAGTATCAACGCGACTCCAAAACTATGTTTCGACCTTTCTCTTGATATCGATCTTCATATACAGAGTATGAAAGAAACAAATGAAAGGGCTGTTGGGGGCAGGATCAGTGGACAGATCAAACTCGGAGAGTCGGTTAAGTGGAAGGCGAAGCATTTCGGTTTTAACTTCACGATGACAAACCGGATAGTCGATCTGGTAAGTCCCCTGCATTTCACAGACGAAATGGTCAGGGGCCCTTTCAAATATCTCAGGCACCGGCATCTGTTTGAAGAATCTCCGAACGGAACTATGATGACAGACTTATTTGAATTTCAGTCACCCTTCGGATTACTGGGTCGCCTGATTGATAATATTTTTCTCGAAAGTTATATGAGAAGGCTATTGATAAAAAGAAACAACCTGATAAAGGCTTCGGCTGAAAGTATACCCTAATCCGTCAGGTATCGAAGCGGCATCCTCGCCACCAACGGCGGGGAGATACAGCGAAGAGCCCGGTCCCGCATCTTGCTGGAAGACGGCAATATGCGCTCCCCTGCCCTTTGTAATTCTTTTATTCAGCTTATGGAATGGGGATATGCATGCATCTAACATATCATAGAAGCAAAATCATGAGAAAGGGATTTTCCATAATCATCATCCTGGCTGCCCCTGTTATTTTCTCCTCTGCCTGCAAAAACAATGAAAAATATCCCTATTCAATCAGGGATTTCAAAACTGGATACAGGCCCTATTTAGAAGAGACCGTTTCAAAAAACCTCGTCGGATATGATTCCTGCGTACGTTTTATCAACAACCAATTTTCCGATGAAGAACTGTTGAAACTGAGCAATTCTGAGCATCCCACGCTGCGCGCAGTGGCTCTGGAAGTACTTACAGAAAGAAATTCCGTCGATCAGTTCAACATCATTAAAAATCACCTGGACGATACCGCCATCGTGGTGAAGGATATGGGTGAATTCGGTGTAAAGTTCACAACGGTCTCCGACAATATGATCATGGAGACGGACTTCAGGGATTCCGCCGAAATGCAAAAGGTCCTTGAACTTGTCATGGCGGAGCATGCATACCTGAGCTCGGCCTATTCTATATTGATAAGATTAAATCGCAATCCTGCATACTACCCGATTATACTGGAAATGACAAAAAGGGTAAGGTCATTTGAGGAAATATCAGACGCCCTTTATTCACTCGCCAGTTATAAAAAGGAATCTGATATCCCTTATATCAGAGAAAAGCTTTCGAATAGTCTTTTATTAAAGGAGTCATTTGGTTTGATACAGGAATTTCCTGACAGCAGCTATCTTCACCTGTTAGAAAAGTATGCCAGACGCTTATACGGAACCATTTATTCAAATCCTTACCAGGAAATTATTAATAACCAGGAAAAAGCCTTACAATTTATCAATGCAGTGGCCAGTTATAAAAATAAGAGAAGCGCCCATATTTTAGCTGGTTTTCTTCACAGGGGATTAGTTTTAGAACTGCAGGATACGATTATATTCAGAAATGGTATCAATGATGCGATTATAGCCAACCCTTGTCCTGACTACTCACCCATGATAAAAGAATTGTCCGGTTATATTTTAAAAAAGAAAAAAGATTCCATTGACAGCTCAAAATATCAGCCTGATGTACCCTATGAAAGGGATACTACAAATTATAAAGTAAGAATTATATGGCCGCGGAATAGCTGGAGATAGAATAATTAAGATCTATGCTAATGCTTATCCATTACGATGGATTAGTATCTTCATCTTCGTTATGAGAATTCAAAACTGCATAATAATTTTGTTTTTGAGTATTTTTTAATCTTCAAAAGCTCAAAAAGTCACTTTCTAAACCTAAACTTGTAATCCTTTTCTCACTTTTGGGGAAAGAAAATTAATTTCTCCTGAAAGAAGTATAAAAGTCCGCAGACAGCAATGTAAAGTGCGACAACAATTTTTAATATTTTTAGGATAATTTTCATGCAATCTTAAAGTCTTTTTTTAATTGCCTCAAATATTCTATTGAAGCTTTAGTTATGCGGATTCGATAATTTTATTCCGTATCCTCTAAAATTTCCAATAATTTATTTTCCCGAAAATCAATCAGGGTCCCCTGCTTTGTTCTATAGTCGCCCTGTATATCGATTGATTTGCCACTGGCCGGATCAAGGACTTTTATCCCGATAAATGATTTTGATCCTATGGAATAGTAGGTGTCATAAATAGTATACCTTATATTTTTATTGGTAAAGTAGATATAGTTCCGGTCCTCGCCTTCGTTCTGAACGCCACCACCCCTCAGGTAGAAGCCATATTTAAATTTACTCAAGCTGGACCTGGTTTTTCCCGGGTATTCAAATTCCACTGAATCTTTTGTCCCGTACCGGTATACAATATATTTATTGGCTGAGTCTTTGGCAAGCGTCATGCATTTCCCTTTTTTCGTTTGAAAGGAAAATATCCGAATCTCGTTGGCCAAAAGATATTTCTGCGCCTTTGACTGAACAGAAATTATCAAACAAAAAATGAGCAGAAACTTCATAATAATTTTAATTTCCCCGTAATAAAATGATTGTCGAATGTACGCTAATCCGTTAGGGATCGAAACGGGGACGGCAACATTCGTTCACCGTTTGAATTATTCATTTCCCAAGTAACCGGGCGAAAGTAAAATAAGCCCGACCTTCACGAAGAATTACCCCAGATGAGCGCTACTATGCGAATGGCCATTATGGGAGGAGCTGTCGGATGTTTACTCCTCACCCTGTTCATTTTAAAACCCGGCTGGAAGCGACCGGGAGAACCCGATACTTTGTATCTGTGGGATAAAGCCCATCGCCGGCTCGTTCCTGTTTTACTTTATTCGGAAAACATCGACAGCGGCAAAAACCGAAAAGTTGTCATCCTTGCCCACGGCCTCGGCATCCGGAATTCGGATTATGCCTATATCAGTTCCCATTTAGCGGCGAAGGGTTTTATTGTTGCGAGCGTGCAATATGGGCAGCCGGGAGACAAAGAACCAGATCGCAGCGGAAATATTTATGAAGCTTTAAAGCCCGTTTGGGATCAAAGTGACCAAAGTATTTTGTTTGCCATTCATTATCTGAAAAATAAATATCCCAATCTGGATTGTCAGAACCTGACCCTGATAGGACATTCAAGAGGCGGTGATGTCCTGGCGCTCTTTGCGCAAGAATATCCGGAAATGGTGTCGAAACTCATATCCCTGGACAACGGTCATATGCCATTACCCAGAACAATAAAACCACAGGTGTTTTCACTCAGGGCATATAACACCACTCCCGACAAGGGCGTTTTGCCGACGCCCGAAGAACAAAAGGAATTCAATATTACAATTGTAGAACTGCAGGATATTTCTCATATAGAAATGTGTTTCGGAACAGAAGCTCAGAAGGAAGAAATGATCAGGTATATCGATGGGTTTTTAAATAAAGAGTGAGTTATCGATTTTTTGGCCTAGTCAATACCTGCTGAATGGTTGTGCCCACCCGGTCAATGAATTCCCGAATATTTTTCCCTTCCGGGTCAAGGTCAGGATCGAGGATGGTAATTTCCATTCCGGTGCAAAGCGGATGCCATAGCAGACTTTCGAGCATAACATTGAGCTCGGCATATGTCAGGCCGTCGGGGTCGGGACTGTCGACCGCCGGCATGATCAGCGGATCCAGTACGTCCACATCCAGATGCACCCAGAATCCGTCCGGTGATTCAGTGTTCAGCGATTGCAAAAATGCCTCGACGCAGGACGAGACGCCGGACATTCTGAGGCTTTTTAAATCATGATAGTGAATGGCCGTATTTTCAATCGCCGCCACATAATCCGGATGATATTCGCGGTTGCCGACACACCAGGTATCTTCCTCTTTGAAATATGGCATGCATCCATCTATATCGGCGAGCAGCGCATGACCATGCCCGGTAGCGATAGCCAGATCCATACCCGCGACGCCATGGGTGGAAGAAAGGGAAGGCCACATGAAGTCCGTATGTCCGTCGATGAAGAAAAGTTTGTAATGACCGAGCTGCTTCAGCGCCAGGGAGTTTCCGATGAGGATACTGCAGTCTCCGCCAAGAACCAACGCGAAGTTTTTCCTCGAGACCACCTCGCGGATGACGGCTGATTGCCCGACCGCGTAAGTTGCTATGGCGTTCGTATTGCGCATATTCGAAACCAGATCCAGGTTCATAGTATAAGGCGGTGGTTCCAGGCTGATCTCCTCCTGTGGATTAATTAAATCATAGAATCCGTATTTTTTCAGGGCTTCCGGCAATTTTTTGACGCCAGGTTCCCTGCCCGGTGCAGGTTCTATTAAACCAAGATTTGAAGGAAATGCAATGATGGATACGGGTTTTTTGGCGGGGCGCATAGATGGTGATATTAAAAGCCAAATTAATCAAGTTCTGAAAAATCCGCTTTGGAATTCCAAATGAATATCATCACCCCACTATTCTAAGAGGAATTATTTGGATTCTTATTGGTCTTAGTTTCCTTGTCCCCGCCATTATCAGAAGAATTCGGAAATAACCCAGTCCGTTTTGGCCGGTTTTGAAATTTCCGGTCTTTGACTTCACCGGGGCTGGCCTGGTGCTTTCTGGCATGGGCTCTTATACATGGAGCATCCACCGAAATAAATCTATGCGGCAGATCTTCCGGTATAATAACCCTGTCCCGCCTGAGCGTTTTGTACACCAGGCGAAAGGAGGCTATTAAAAAAGGAATCCCGGTATAAAACGAAAGTTGTGACAGGCCGCCATCGGCGCTATTGAAAAAGTTATGTGTCAAATAGTAAAAACCGATCCATAAAAAACCCAGTCCAACTATTCTTGTCCAAATGATTGCGTTGTTCTTTTTTAACAAAAGGGATAATAAAATGAATATCTGTCCTGCCAAAAAAAGTATTGCAACCGGGCCAAACGAATCTCCATAGCTGGCTGTCAATGAAAAAGAAAAATATTCGGCATTGAACTGAAACTTATTAAAAATGCCCCATACTTCTATCAGACCAATAGAAGCCAGCCCATGGCCGGCACCAATAAGAATAAAAAAGTTGAGTACTACCGTCCAGATAGTCAGCGACCTGAATTTCTTCATTATGCTAGTAACAACGTGTTAATCGGACAGAGAATTGTCATGATTATTATGTGCCAATAGAAATTGGATTAATTTTAACGATGGTCTATTTTCTGACCTTTCACGTAATTCCGGATGCAGGAAATGAAGTCCATGGTCAAACACAAGGAGCATATATAAACTGCTGGATAGAGGCTGAAAATCTCGAACTGGCGAAAACAATTTCAGCTAGATCAATTAAAGACATGGATTGGATAATATTGGAATTGCAAAACGCTTACGAAATCAATATTACCGATTATTCCCCGGGCTCTGAAGGCAGACAATTTCATGAACAGGCATTAATTGGTAAAGAAGTGTATAGTATTCATCAATATGCCGAGTAGCAATTTCCAGGACTTAAATTTCATTGTAAAGCCATATTAAAATTTAAATCTATAAATGCAGATCAAATATTCAGTTCTTTTTTTGAATTTTCTTTTCTACTCAATACTTACTCCTGCGCAGGATACATTATCTACAAACGCGCAGCGTATATTTAATCAATTTTATCCATTTACAAAAAAAACGGTTTTAATTGAAAACCGCACGGAAAACTATACCGACATGTCTGCCGGCTTCATTATAAAACTAAAACAGAAATATTTTCTGGTTACCGCTTATCATGTTTTATCCGGGAATTTAGCTGCAGATACTTTATTATCGGATTCACCGGGCGATAAAAAAATAAAAAGTATTCTTGTCTTTTTTCACATCAAAGCTGACTCATCATATTCGATTACACTTCCTCTCTATCGAAACGGGAAACGATTATTTATATCAGTCCCTCATGAGGCTTTTAAATTTCACTCTAATAGAGAAGTGGTAGATATTGCGTTTCTGCCCTTAAATAATTTGCGTTCTGACATTCTCATCGATACGATTTCCATACCTCAGAAAACATTGGCTCTTGAGCCAGATGATAGTATTTCTATTTGGGGTTTCAGCAGGGGCCGTACGTCAGGCAACCACCAATGCATTGTCGATTTTGTCTCTGGGCTGAGATATTTTGGTGATGCTGTTTATATAATATTTAAGGAAACGGAAATAATGGGCGGGGATTCAGGAGCTCCATGTTATATCCACAACGGCGAGACAGCTGCCTTTATTGGTATGCATGTGAATTCCACCCTTAATCACACATCAGGTGTGATTATTTCAAATATTCTTATCAATAAGTGCATAAAAATTCTCGGTTTGTGATTCTTTTTACAAATCGCGAATTCTTCTTACCGTCAGGAATCGCTTTGAGGAGACAGGATGTTTTTTCTATCCTTTAATTCGCTGATTAATTGCGGAGAATTACCCTTATCGTTATTAAAACAGGAATCAATAAATATTACCGCATTCCTTGCCTTTTCCATTTTATTCTCCATGATGTAAAAATCTATGATTTTCGATAAGGAGAAAAACTGTCTTCTCTGCAAAAGCAGGTCTGCGGCCTTTTCATAATTTGAGTATTGATCCAGTAAGGGGAAAGCAATTTTAGAGAAGTTATCCTGTATTTCTTCAAATACTTTGATATTGTCCTGTTTTGCCAGGTTATAGTGATAATGCCCGAATTTCGTTTTCCATTCCTTTATATTGTGATGATAAAAGTTTACAACTATATCTGTTCGCGGGGCTTTACCATATTTAAGGTTATGCCATTGGGGGTATTTTGGAACCCGTACGGAAATATTGATCCAGAAACCACACACTTCATCTCCTCTGTTATGTTTGCTTTTTGATATCCATATCTCTTGCGAAAAATCTCCCAGTTTCCTTTTGAAAATAAATTCAGATTTTACATATTTAAAATCATATTTAGCTAAAAAAGGTTCGATATATTCTTCAAACAGTGTTTGAATTCTGGCACCAGGAGGAAGTTCTGCATGAAGCTTCCGTGGTTTTACATTTTTATTGAAGTTGAACATGGTTACCTAAATATATCAAGTTTATCAGTTTTTTCCGGGGATGCATGTTTGTTAATCCGTCAAAGATCGAAACGACATCCTCCCGCGTTACGCGGGGAGATAAAGCGAAGAGCCTGGTCGCGCAGGACGCGGGAGACTACATCTATCCCAGACCCACAGGTTTAATTTGATACGCACACCCTGTGGATAATAAAAACTAAAACAGACATTTCATTTTTTGTATTTTAAAGAAAAACCCGCCAGATGAAAAAACCACTTAAAATCCCAAAACCAAAGACTCTACCTTCTATTGAAACAGGAGTACGTTCAGATGCCATTTTTAACGAACTTGAAATTCCAGAGCGAACGCGAAACCCTCCTTCCGAAGAACTGATTTCGAGGCTTAACGAACTGGCTTCAAAGCCTCCCTTCAGCTACAGGCATAAGGTGAAGGAAAATGATCCGCTATGAGTTTGCAATCGGATATTGCAGATTACCTGGCCGAACCTGCAGGTATGCTTCACGATACAGAAAATGATAAATACTGGCTGCTGGTTTATTGCAGAGTCATTGTCCGGATTCAGACGGTCCGGCTGTCTTTATATCATGAAATACCTAAAAATCATTGATTCTGCAGCAAAAATTTGGGCGCGGGTCCTACGGGTCCTCTTCATACTTTTCATTTATAATCAAAGCTTTGGTCAACATGCTGAAGATTATAAAACTGACGGAATGCCGGCCGGTCCGTAAACGGACTACACATTAGGTTCCTTACCTCCCAGTTTCCTCGACAGTGCTACGGTTCATCTGCCAAACCCAACAAAAGGCTATTACATGACAAAAAAGGGAACCATATTTTAAGAATAATTATGGAAATATTTCATCAGCAGGAAGATATGACCGTATTTGGTGTGCATGTAAAAACTTTTCCAAGCGGGATTAAAGAAGCTTTCGATCATCTGATGAACATATTTGGCAATGACCGTACTTACTATGGAATCAGCTGGATGGATGAAAACAACATTGTACAATATTATGCCATGGTGCAGGAGGCTTTTGAACGGGAGGCAAATAAATATCATTATGAAAAACTTATTTTAACGAAAGGCAAGTACCATACTGAAACCATCTACAATTGGTTAAGCAAACTTGATTCTCTAAAAGATGTATTTCACGGGTTAATGCCGGACAACAGGCCTGATAAAAATCATCCATGTATAGAGTGGTATAAGTCCGATGATGAAATGCTTTGTATGGTTAAGGCAAAATAATAACAACTATGAAACACATCTTACTATCCTTTATTTTTTGCAACATCTTTGTATATGCCAAACCACAGAGTCCGGAGGAACTCATAAAAAACTTTTTCACCGGCTTTGAAAAGAAAGATTGGAATTTGGTTGCCAGCCAGCTGTCACCGGATTTTACGTTCACGAGTCCTAACGGGGATGACCATATCAACATAATAAAATATAAAGAAAAATGCTGGACCGCCGGCATTAAGTTTTTCAAAAAGATTGAATTTCTTAAGATAGTGGCAGATGGCAACACCGCATTCGCCATGTACAATATTACCACCATGGACAACAAGCTTTTTCATAATGTTGAATATTACACATTCACCAATGGAAAAATAAATTCTATTGAAACATTTTTCGGTGCAGGAACTTTTAAATTTTAAATAGAATACATGGGGTTATTTTCATTCATTCAGTCTGATCATACACCTTACAGATTCCCTTTCTGAATGATACCATTCTACACAATATCCATCCGGATCCAGATTAGGTGTCTGTAACAGTTTTTTAAATGCCCGGTCAATACCCATCACGTCTTTGCGAAAGTCATCGACCAGGAGATAAACATACATCCCTTTTTTAATGATCAGGGTTTCGCACATCAGTTTGGCCGCTTCGCCTTCTTCCATTTCTTCGGCCGCAGCCCGATAAACGATTTTCCCATTATTTTCAGGGCGTGACAGGCCGAATATTTTCCTTTCGTTCGAATAGGGGAAGAGGCCGTGCAGCTTTTTGGTAGCATCGGGGATGCCGTCGGGGAAGGAAATGGCGGTTACATAAAAGACTTTAATATCTTCGTCTAATCTCATTGTTTCCATTTTTGTAATGTATTTGCATTCAAAAATAGGGGTGTATTTTTCCTTAAAATTGGAAAAAAACGACAACATCAGGGCGCATAAAACACTTCGTCTGCTTTTCCGGAAAAATAAGCGTGGGGATTATACCCGGAGAATTGTTTAAAGTCCTGAATGAAATGGGCCTGGTCATAATATCCAAACTCATAGGCAGCACGCGTGAGTGTTGAACTTCCCTTCTTATCCAGGTTGACCAGAGATTTAAACCGGACAATTCTCGAAAATGTTTTTGGCGTAAATCCAGTCTCGTCTTTGAAATTACGCTCAAACTGCCTTTGAGAATACGAAGCCTTGTTGGCCAAACTATTTACGTTCACAATGCCCTTTTTCGCAATTATATGATGAACCGAGTTCACAATTTCCGGTCGCTTAAATTCCCGGATTCGGATTTCTAAAAAGCGATTGATGAATCCCAAACGCTCAGCATTATTTTTCGCCCCCATCATTTGTTCCGTGATGTCTTTGCCGTCCTGACCCAGCAGGGAAACAAGGTCTATGAGTTCGTTTTTAATTTCCGAAGAGGATATTCCGAATAATAAGGGGATGGCATAGGGTTGCAACAATACGCTAAATATTCCATAGCTTTTTTTTGCCGTGAAACGCCGGATACGATCGGTTTGTCCATGAATGCCGGTTAAAAAAGCAGGCTCCATCTGATTGTCCCTGGTTAACTCATCAAATGCTCCTCCATAATGAAAAATTAGTTCGGGGCAAAAATTAGCCAGGGTACGGTGAATGTAGATTTGTTGTTCCGGGATAGTTCCCTCCAGTGTCCAATAATATTGTACAATGCCCGAAAGCAATCTGGGTGGTTTATATTGTTGATAGTTCATTATGCCTGTTCAAATTCAGGAACGAACTCCAAAAAATTCGCCTGTACCGCTGGAAAAACGTTGTAAAAGTTTCGGAAGATTATATTTCCAAATAAAGTTACTGTTATATGAATACTCAGGAGGCGACATTGGTGTGAGATTTTGAGAAGTTTTTTAATTCTTTAAAGCCCCGGGGCAGGCAATCGATTGTCCTTTACCTGCAAATCTCAACTGCAACATATATTCCAGATCAGCACATCAAACAGGTCCAGCTTTTTTTTTTCGCCGCAAAAGCACCCGAGACCGCGAAACTAAAGGTTCCCAGGACATGGATAATATCTGCTATTGGGGTAGCCATAGGAAGTTTTGGGGAAAAAGTAAAGGGGATTTTACGGAACGTGATTAAAATGGGGATCTGATTATTTACCTTAGTCTTTTCAGGAACAATAGAATTTGAATAAAAATGAACAAGGTGCCTGCTACGATAAAATTAATGGCATTTATTGGTATCATGCTTTTTATAAACTCCTGCCGGAACCATACAGATTCATTAACGAAAGAACAGTCCTCTGTCGTAAAGGATAGTGTCCGGCAAATGTTTGAGTCCATTGCTACAGCTGTTTCTCATGAAGGACCACTTGCATGGCTCCGGTACTTTGAAAATTCACCCGACTTTTATATGGCTGCTGATGGTCAACTGGTATTTCCTGACAATGGTGCAGCAACCAATTTTCTAAAAAATATCTATGCAAAAAGTGTAAGAAGCATTGATTTAAGATGGAAAGATATTCGCATTGATCCATTGACCAGAAGGACAGCAGGCGTTGCAGCCATTTTTCATGAGGACATAACAGATACAGCCGGAAAAATGTCACCAACAGATGGATATTTTACCGGGATTGCTGAGCAGACTTCTCAGGGCTGGCAGTTATTAAATTCGCATTGGTCAATGATCACTCCAAAATAACTACGAGCCCCTTGTGGGTTTATGTTGCAATAAAGGTTGGTTGTTACATGAGGGCGAAAGGAAAAACAGGGAAGGTTTAAGTTTGTGCTAAGGTCCTTTTTCATTTTTAATAAGATCCGTTGTAAATAACTTCGCTGCATCGCGACCAGCGATAACATCGTCAAGCGAGTTTTCTACCGGAAAATCGGGTTGAATTCCTTTGAATCTTTGAATTCCTGTAACGTCAACACTAAATCTGTTTCTTGCTATTCTGAGTTGAATCCCGGTGTTGTTTAAAAAAATGATCTTACTATTTTCATTGCAGGTATAAGTGCCATCCGTTTCCGATCCTATAAATTTCCCGAGATGATAATACTTCAGGAGCGCGCAGAGATGACCCGTGGAAGAAAAACAATTCCCGTTTATTAATGTATAAAAATTTCCCTCGAAATGATCAGCCGCCAGGGGCATGGGCTTCTCGAGTTGAGCATAACCCTCGTAAGATTCACTGTAATAAATGACAGGTGTCTTTGCCAGGTAAGCCAGTAAGTATGCGCTGCAAAAAGGATCTCCTCCACTATTATCCCGAAGATCCAGGATAATGGAATGAATATGTTGTTGTTTTACTTTCGCAAAAAAGCTGTCTACGAAGTGTCGAAAACCAGCTACGCTGTCATAAAAAGAAAAAGAGCGGATGGTAAGAATGCCGGTGTTATTGGATGAGTCTAACAAAAACTTCGGTGTTGCAGAAGGCCATGCTTCAACCCTGTTGTAGGTTTGCAGGTTTAACGCGGGGAGTTTTAACTGTTGAACCGGAGCCCCAATTGTCCGCCTTGTATCAACAAGATATTCTTTCGGAAAATCAAGGGCGATTGCCAACAGTCCATTGAACCAGCTGGTATTTAAATAATCTCTTTTGGCAGAATGATTGTTTCCGTCCGTTGAAATAAATGAATTCATCGTATCCAGGAGATCCGGGATCATCAGCCCATTTATTCTCAGGACTTCACTTGAGATTTTCACGCTGGTATCAGCACCTAAATTGCGCACGACATAAACTCTCCCCTTTTCAATAAATAATCTGAGGGGTAAAAAACCGACAGCTGAATCATTCCATACCCGTTGAGGCAACCACAACTGGGAATGGCCACAGCCTATTTTTACAACGAGGGGCAACAGTATTTTATAAAAATCAGTAACGGTGGCCGAATCCCTGATTTTTTCAAACTGCTGTTTGACAATTTCCTGATATGCGTCTTTGCCGGTAAAATCATAAAGAGCAGGATGGTTATTTTTAATCTGGGCCAGGAGTTGATTGAAGTCCGCCTTCATCGCAGCGGTGGAATATTTAGCATCAAGCGGGATTTGCGGCTTCTCCCCTGATTTGTATCCGGATAAAATAACCAGGCAAAGCTGGAATTGAATACTATATTTAACCAGCTTATTTATAGTTCCCCTTTTTAAATAAAATAAATTTATCATTTATATATACCAGCATATCCAGACTGGTAGCATGTAAGCAATAATCATAAGTGGGTTTATATTTATTTATAAACGTTATCAGTGAATCCCCACCTAGACCGGTAAGTTTAGGGACACGATGTGAAAATTTATAGTATATAAACTCTTCTTTGTCATCCCTTATTAATCTTTCTTTCAATATCCTCTTTTGCTTTTCATGAGAAGACCAATGACCAATCGGGCTGAAGTTTACTCCACGTCCGTCACCGGATAATTTATTATCCCACAAAGGCTTTGCATTTTTATTTTGAAAAATATAATCATAATCTTCTCTCCTTCTCAACGAATCATATCTGTATTTTGCCATTTCATCCACATCAACATTCTTCAAATAATTTATTTTTATTTTAAGCTCAATAGCCAGTCGTTCATTAAACATCATACCATTAACCACCACCGTATCGGAAATGTACCCTACATGGCTAAAAATTAAACTATCGCCTATTTCAGCCGCAATTTTATAATTACCGCCCAGGTCAGAAGTATTCATTATTAGGTGACTGATATTCCGAATTGTTGCTGAAACTAAAATTTCTGAATCACCTGTTATATTACCACTTACCTGTCGTTGTGCTAATGCACCTGCACACAAGAACTGAAATATGGTATAAACCGGCCAATAAATTTTCATTTCAACGAACTTATATATAGCCAGAATGCTGGTTAACTCAATTTCCTGAAATAAAGATGCATGACCCTTCCCGAATTTACTTCGAATCCAATGACTTAATTTTTATCATACCAAATCATTACAAAATGGCTCATACACAAATTCGGGGTTGTATACAGTAATTCCGGGTTAAAGCCTGCTTGGTATCTTGCAGAATACCGTTCTCTAATGTTTTTAAAAATAGTTTTTAATAAGAGCAGCTAATGGCTATAACTTTAATTTATATTTAATTTAACTAATTTATAAGGTCAAACTAATGCAACCTTTCAATGTTCAATTAAATCATCATCGATGATGAAATGATTGCAATGATGAAATGTTTCATTTATGTTGTAATCCTGCTTAAATTTTTGTCTGGTTATCTGATCTCCAAAAACCGTCAGATATATTTTTCAATCCGTCACGGTGCATTTATTTTTTCGCTCCATACCAACAAAAGTGGTTTTGGCAAGTGCGGCAAAGGCACTGTCGTTTCAATCCGCGTATTGGAATGTATGACATTGTATATGTAATTTCCAGTAACAGGCTTCTCCAGGAATGGGATATCTGACTCGTAAAATCGTACCCTGTTGCTTTTAAATCTTCTGTAAGGACAATATTCGACCGTAACCGGCAGGTGCAGGGCTTTCAGTTGACTCAACTGGTAATCTATATGAATAGATATAAATAAATTAAAAATTATTGCCAGGGATGCCCAAATCACATTTAACCCCAATGCAAAACACAGGCATCCTTTCAATAACTTATCATATTTGAAAGAAATAAATTCCGACATAAAGAGTATCGAAACGGGTAAAAGCCAAAATTGCGGAACATTTCTTCCCCACCATGAATTGGGCATGATCAAAATTGTTGAGCTGATGATGACCAGTACCGTCAATTCCTGTTTAAAGACGGCAGATCTGTAAAATTTGGCCAGGGCAATGAAAAATATTATTAGAGCAATAAGTAAGGAGCCGCTATAGAAAGGACCAAAGGCCGAAAGCTTTACTTCCGGGTCGTCAGCGTTTAATAGTTCATTCTTATTGACAGTGAATGGAATTTTGAGCATCTCGGTAATAGAACTTTTGTTATCGGAATAGGAATCCGTATGTGAACTCAGGGAAAGGAAAAGTTCTTCAAAACGGTTCAGGTTTTTATATACAGGAGGTGTTATGGCCCGAA
>JABDDT010000046.1:2773-25492 GCA_013287475.1 Bacteroidota bacterium | reverse complement strand
AAAAAATATCAAAAAATATTTAATGGGAATTGTATGTCCTGAGTCCGTCATTCACTTCTTAAACTAACTGTATGAAATTACTTTCATCACTGTTGATGTGTATATGTTGCATACACGGATTTAGCCAGGGTATTGTAAAGGACAGCACGTATAAACAGGTCAGCGATAAAACACTTGATAAACTCAGCCAGTCTTATGCTGGTTTGGACAAATCTATTAACCAGCAGTCAAATGATATTGTAGACAGATTTCAAAAGCAGGAGTTGAAACTGAGAAATATGCTGCAAAAAAAAGACAGCAGCGCCGCTCAGCAATTGTTTTCCAACAGTGAGGCGACTTTTCAGATGCTGAAATCGAAATTGCAGCAGCCCTTGTCCACAAATACCATAAGTTCACTGAAGAATTATGTACCAGGGCTGGATAGCGTAAAAACTGCTTTGCAGTTTCTGAACAAATCAGGCCTGTCGATTGCAGGCAATCAAAGGGCGACGGCTCTGATAGGACAGATAAATCAACTCCAAGCAAGTTTTCAAAACGCCAATTCAATTAAGGAATATTTATCCCAACGAGAAGCAAATCTCCAGCAGGATCTTAGCCAGTTTGGTTTAAGTAATAAACTTGCAGGTTTGAATAAACAGGTTTTTTATTATCAGCAGGAACTTAGCCAGTACAAGGAAATTCTGAATGATCAGCAGAAACAACAGCAGGCGATACTCTCTGTAATAAAAACTATTCCGGCCTTTCAGAAATTCTGGCAGAACAACAGTACTCTTTCACAGTTGTTTCCGATGCCTGGAAACACCGGAACAGTACTCGCTGGTGTTGGGCTTCAGACAAGCATTCAGGTCGGAAAAAATATCCAGCAGAGATTAGGGACCAATATGGATGACGGCGAAGCGAACGCTTCACAGTTTATGCAGCAGCAAATAGGTGGTGCGGGTCAGACTCAGATGGATCAGCTAAAAGACAAACTGGATAAACTGAACCTGGGCAGCGGAAACAGCGAAATGACTTTACCGGATTTTGCACCGGCATATACTAACAGAAAGTCATTTTTCGACAGACTGGAACTGGGATTTAATATCCAGAACAATAACAGCACCAATTTTCTTCCAACGATTACAAATCTCGGGCTTAGCCTTGGTTATAAATTAAGCAAAAATGCAACTATTGGATTTGGAGTCAGCTATTTACTCGGGCTTGGAGCCGGGATAAATCATATTCGACTGAGCAATCAGGGGATAGGTTTTCAAAATTTCGTGAATATTAAAATAAAGGGGAGTATATGGTTGACAGGCGGGTTTGAATATAACTACATGCAGCAGTTTTCCAGCATCAGCAGCATAAAGAATCTTGAACTCTGGCAAAAGAGTGCACTCATGGGACTGATGAAAAAATATAATGTGGGAAAGAAATCAGGCAATATCCAATTATTATATGATTTTTTGGCTGCCCGAGAAGTGCCGCAGAGTCAGCCTTTGAAAATCCGTTTTGGATTTAATCTTAATTAGATATACTGATATTCAAAATATCATCTTTAAGCTTTATACACTTAAGAAAAGTAAAATGAAAATTTATTATTTGCCTCTTGTTATATTTTCAAATTCTTTATTGGCACAGGCATCCAATCCAAATGCCTTTGCTTTTCCTTCTGTGAATAATAATTTTTTGGGAAAAACTAATTCATCAGGCACTGATGTCGGAGTGGATTATTACACGGGAGCAGCCCAGGTTGATATCCCCATTTGCGCTCTTCCTTCCAGGGATGTAAAAATTCCTGTTTCATTAAACTATGTAGATGGTAAAGGTGTAAAGTTGCATGAATATGCCAGCCAGGTTGGACTTGGATGGCAGTTAGATGCCGGAGGGTGCATTACCAGAGTGGTGAGATGCTTTCCTGATGAACAGGAAAATGGATATCTGGGAACCGGTACCCAGCCAAGCGGTGCACTTCCTGCTGGCCAGCAATGGGGAAAATTGATTGTAGCTAACCCTAGCAAGTCTACGATGACTAATGCTGAGCAATTTGCTGTATTTGGTGGGGCTGGTAATGGCGGGGGCATTCCAACGGCAGATGGGGAACCGGACCTGTTTTGTGTTAAAACACCTTTTTTTAGTTTTCAGTTTGTATTTAATGCAAATGGCGTCCCTGTTTTTTCTAATACAAATGGTTATAAAATTATTTCAACTAATTTTTATAATTCAACTAATTATTTTAATAGCTCTTTTGAAATTATCGATGATCAGGGAAATCAATTTTATTTCGGCAGTAGTTCCCAGAGCCGTGAATCAAATTCAGACTCACTTTATAGTGTACCCTATATATTTATTTCTACTTGGTATCTGGATAAAATTGTTACATATAATTCAAAAGACAATATTTCTCTGACCTACCAGGCTGCGACTACAAATGATACAACTTACAGTTATAGTTGGAGTGAATCAACTTGTGGGTCGCAAAATCTGACATTATTAAATACAGGTAGAAACATCATTACCCAGCCAAAATATGTCTCTACCATCGTGTCATCCCTTGGAGAACTGGATTTCAATTATGCGTTTACAAGGCAGGATGATCATAATGCGCCGTCTTTAAGCAGCATCGTAATGAAAGGGTATAATCCCCAAACACTTTCCAACAGTTCGACTCTTCAGACTTACAATTTTAATTACGGTTATTTTGGTACACCCTCGACCGATCCTAATGTTCTTAGATTATCGCTTAATAGCGTTACTGTGACCGGAAGTTCAACAAATACATCTACACCTTTGACTATAGCTTCTTTTGGATATTATACGACTTACAATCTTCCCAATAGAACATGGCTTGCTTTTGATTATTGGGGCTATTGTAATACTGTCACGAATCCGCCAGCTAGCTACTATACCTATATTTATGATGAAGCTGAAACTCCATATGCAGTTTATGCACAAGCTGATATCCTGAATTCGGTCACAACAACGCAAGGTGGTTCCTGGAATATAACTTACGAATCTAACTCTATTACCGGTACCACGGTTGGCGGACTAAGAGTAAATAAAATATCCCACAACACTACTGGACAGACGCTTTATAAGACTTATCAATATATTGACAATAATGGAGTGAACTCGGGTCAGATATATACCCCTCTTTACAATAGTCTTTCTTTTCCGCTGATAGGGTGTACACTGTACTTGAGTGCATCACCATTTATTTTAAATGATATAAACGGGGATTTTATTGGATATTCCTGGGTTAAAGAAAACGAACAAAATGGTGGGTATACTTTTTATAATTTTTCAAATTTTAATGATGCAGTTGATGCAGACACGTTAGGTAATAAAGACATAAGTACCATTGTTTATCAAAATATGTATGGTTTTAACTACTATGTCTCTTCGACCAGTTTAGCTTACAAACGCGGACTTCTGTTAGCAAAAAAGAGCTACAACGCTTCAGGGACTTTACTTCTTCAGTCTACTAATACTTATGCTCCTGAAAATCATAGTTCAACCGATGCTGCTGCGTATGCAATATGGATTTTAACTGCAACAACTCAAAGTACTCAAGCCAATTTTTTTGGCTACGACACTTATTCGACGCCTTTGGAAAACTATCGCCTTGTTCAAACAAATAACCAACAATTTGACCAAGTGACAACTACCAATTCACTGACGACAACTACCAATTACACTTATGATCATTTGAGTGATCCACTAAACAATAACAGACTTGTTGACACCATTTCAACAATTGATTCAAAAGGACTTTCTCATATTCAATCATATTATTACAATGTGGATGTTTCAAAAACACCTGGGATACCTATGATTACTAGCCCCGAAACGACGGCTATTAATACTATGAATTCGAATAATAAAACAAATGTTGTGATTCATTCGATCGATAATCGAAATGGTACTATAAACCAGGTGCATAATTCCTATGCATCATTTTCTTATGGTTTGGCAACTAGAATCTATCAGGCTAATTCGGCCTATTATACAAGTGACCCAATTAATACAGCAAATACCTTAGTAAATCAAAAATCGTATTATTATGATGCTAGTCCTTCAAATCTGATAAGCGGTAATAATTTGGGAGGGTTTTATAATTCGGTCAGTTTCGGATATAATTTATCGTTGCCTATTGCAAAAGTAGAAAATGCAAACAGTACAGTTGCTTATTCAAATCAGCCACAGTCACAGATTGGATATATTACCGTTCCAGGTCACGCTACTGGCACTTATCAGGCTACGTTTACCACATTTACTTCTGGCACAATAACGATAGCAATGCCAACTGGCAGTTATCTGGCAGGTTCAGTCACCTGTTATTTTTCATATACACTAATAGGGCCATTAAATGAATCGGGTAATTTATGTAATAGTTCCGTTTCAGGGTATACATGTCCTTCTTCGAATTCGTATAGTTATAATAATGCTCCTGCAGGGACATATACATTATCCGTCTCCGTAATAACCAATACTGCTAATTCAAATGTCACTGTCAGTTATTCTTACACGGGTTTTCAAGTCATAGCGACACCATCGACGGAATTCTTTTTTGAAGGATTTGAAGAAAATGGCGGTGCTACAAGCGGTAACGCCCACACTGGCAACATGTATTATAACACAAACTACACTGTTCCATATACACCGCCTAATGGAAGGAAATATTTGATACAATGGTGGAACCTGGCTGGGGGGCTATGGAATTTTAACCAACAGACATATACAACTAATATGGTTTTGACCGGTCCGCTGGATGATGTCAGAGTTTTCCCATCTGATGGATTGATCACTACATATACTTATAATCCTCTCGCAGGCGCGACTTCAAAAACTGATCCAAGCGGACGCACAGAGTCATATCAATATGATGGACTTGGAAGATTAAATATAGTTAGAGATAACGATGGAAACATTACTAAAAAATATTGCTACAACTATACCGGGCAATCAAATGCATGTCCCGCCAATACAACTATCAACAGTCAATACAACATTTCATATGTAGCTTGGAATATTGCTTTGACAAATATTTCCACAGGAACAATATACAATCTTTCGGAACCCTATTATGTGGGAAGCAACACAAATATTGGAACTGTGCCAGCAGGCAACTACAACGTTTCCATAACTCAGGTGGGGGGTAGTCAGACGCATTATATTTATTTCGGACCTTATTATCAAGCTGGGACAAGCATGTCTCTAACCAATGTTCCTGTAGTAGGCACTATCAATATAAACATCCCTGATTAAATATATTATATGATAAAGAAAATAATGATTTTCTGCTTTCTTTTTTTATTTTTTAAATATGCTTCTGCATTAGATGATATTTATGGAATCAGGTTTATGGGGCTTGACAGCAATGAAATAAAGCTGAATCAATTTGCTGGCAAACAAATAATTGTATTTGCATTTGATGCTTCCAACCCGGAAATCAAATTGATGAAGAGCCTGGATTCAATTTATAGAAAATCGAATGGAGGAATCGTAATCATTGGTATTCCCGTCAATGACATCGATATTAATCCTGCCTATAGCAATACCAGTCTTCTTTCTCTGATTAGAGACAGTCTAAATATAAGCTACCCAATAGCACAGGTTTCTCATGGTAAGAGGGGCATTAACCAACACCCCCTGATGCGGTGGATAACAACAACTTCCAGGAAAAATCATTTCAACATTGATTTGGATAATTCGAGTGAAATATTTGCCGTTAGTTCGGATGGTGTTTTGTACGGAGTACTACAAAACGGTATGCCTTCAGACAAAAAAATTATCAACTATATTTTGAATAATGAAGCGCGCGAATAAGTTTGCATAAACGTGAAAAATGATTAGAAATAAAAATAGCAATTGAACCATCAATGAATTCCAAATTGATCATTATGAAAAAATATTGTGTTATTTTTCAAATATTAATTTCTCTGAGTTTAGCATTATCATGGTATAATGCAAATTCGCAGTCTCCAGCGACACCATTGCCGCCCTATCCAAGCAACATCATTGTTAATTCTTTCAACTGTTGGTCAACCCATAAGCCCATAATTAATGAGGCCGACGTATTCTCAAGTCTGAGGTCACTTAATGAGGTATCGCAGGTTTCGCAATATTCTGATGGATTTGGTAGAAGTCTGGAAAATGTAAACAAACAGGGCAGCCCACTGGGCAATGACATGGTTAGTGCTGACTACTATGACCCTACTACCGGAATTCCTGTTTTAAACTATTTACCATTTACTGTTAGTGTGTCAAGCTCCGGTGATGTTATTAATGATGGGAGCTTTAAGCTGGGATGTTTTCAGGAACAAATTTCATTTTATAACACGTACCTGACAGGACAGCCTAATGAAACAAATATTGGCACCGGCAGTACCAACTGGGCATATAGCCAGACAAATTTTGAGCCTTCTCCACTGTACAGAGTGCTGAATAATTATTCGCCCGGAACTAATTGGGTTGGAAGCCAGGGATCTTCCACGCAACATAATGTTCAGCAGGAATATCTTTCAAATACCGCAGTTGACAATGTGCAAATATGGAATATTTCTGCATGGAGCGTGTCCAATCCCGAAACTAACATTATCCCAACCAGCAATGGATCTTACGGTGCCGGTGAGCTTTTTAAAACCATCGCGACAGATGAACAGGGTCGCCAAAATGTGGTTTTTAAAGATCAATACGGGCAAACAATCTTAAAAAAAATACAAATCCAGGTTTCATCTACTCCGCTCGATAATGGTACCGGAAGCGGATATTCCGGCTGGATTTGTACTTACTATGTTTATGATGACCGTGGTCATATGCGTTTTATTATAACTCCGGACGAAGTTACCCTGATGGCCACTGCTAATTCCTGGGTGATCAGTCAGACGCTGGCAGACGAATTGTGTTATCGTTTTGAATTTGATCAACCTGGCCATATGGTTGTCAAAAAAACACCCGGAACTCCTACGGGAACTCAGGGTGAGATCTGGATGGTTTACGATGAAAGAAACAGACTTGTGATGGAACAAGATGGCAATCTT
Source organism: Bacteroidota bacterium (assembly GCA_013287475.1). Lineage (GTDB taxonomy): Bacteria > Bacteroidota > Bacteroidia > Chitinophagales > Chitinophagaceae > Puia. The sequence continues at coordinate 18,470 of JABDDT010000046.1, read as the reverse complement.
CGAAATATTTATAAATGGCAGTACATACAATATGACAATTTAGACAGACTCCTAACGAAGGGGTTGATTACAGATCTGACTTACTATAACAATCTTAGCTATCAAATTACAAATGCATCCAGCAGTTCAAATAATTCTTCAGGAGTTTCTGCGTGGCCAATATTATCCAATTTTACTCCCGAAATATTAGCCCAGACATTTTATGATAATTACACAAATATACCGTCAACTCTATCGCAAACAACGGATGCAAGTGTAAACGGAACCGGAAATACAACTGCGTTTACAACTTCTTACAATGTTTCTCCCAATTATGCCCAACCCATTACTCAAAGTTCAATGACACAGGGTCTCGTTACCGGTGCAAGCGTGGAGGTTCTGGGATCAAATGGTGGTCAATATATTTCAAGTGTCAGCTTTTACGATGAAAAAGCAAGGATTATACAATCTCAAAGTATTAACTATACCAAAGGGAAAGATATTACCACTATGCAATATAGCTGGGATGGGAAAATGCTCAGCAGTTTAATGTATCATAATTATGCCAGTACGGTAAATCCTCAAACGCACTCGGTCATTACAACTATGACCTATTATACTGTCGGCCGACTGAATACCATCACTAAAACTGTGAGCAGCACAATAAATGGTGTGGCTGTCAGCTCACCCGCAACTACGATTGTCACCTGCAGATATGATGAATTGGGACGCCTGCAAACCAATATTTTTGGAAATAGCCTGGAAACACAGGCGTACGGATATAATGTCAGGGGATGGCTGCTTGGAATAAATACCGGTTTTATAAGCAGTGGAGGATCTAATTATTTTGGAGAAGAAATTGGATATGATAAATCCAATTCTCTTGCTCCGGGAAATAGTTATTTATATCCTTTGTTTAATGGAAATGTCGGTGGAACAGTCTGGAAAAGTAAAGGCGATGGAATCAATCGTAAGTACGATTTTTCTTATGATAATGCCAACCGGCTTACTAGCGCTGCTTTCCTGCAAAATTCATCAGGAAGCGCATGGGATAAAACTTTTATCGATTTTTCAGTCAGCGGTCTTTCTTATGACGCGAATGGTAATATCGGCGCTGTAATTCAGAATGGATTTGCACAAAGCGGCGTTACTCCAGTAGACAATTTATCTTATAATTATTTAAATGGTGCGGGAAACAGCAACAGACTACAATACGTTAATGACGCTGTAAATGTGACAAATTCAACTCTGGGAGATTTTCATTTCCCGGGAGGAACAAAAACGGGTTCAACAGTAGATTATAGTTACGACGCGAGTGGCAATACGGTCAGCGATAATAATAGATCAATTTCAGGAATCTCATATTATAATTTTTACAATTTGCCACAAACCATTACGGCTATTAAAGGGACCATTCAATTTATCTACGATGCGGCTGGCAATAAACTTAGTAAAATAGTTACAGAAAATAATGTATTGATAAAGAGCATCGTAGTAAACAATTCACTTTTAACTAATATTACGACCAACATAACAACCACAACAAGATATATAAGTGGATTTGAATATAAAACCATCAATTATACAAATGCTTCTCTTGCTCCGCTGAATAACCCGAATACTGATGTCTTACAGTTTATTAGTGATGAAAATGGAAGATTGCGCTTTAAACCAGCTATTGGAACTGTACCCGCCAGTTTTGTTCATGATTACTTTATTAAAGATCATTTGGGAAATGTGCGGGTAGGATTAACGGATGAAAGCCAGCAGGACATTTATCCTGCTGCAACAGGCGAAACAGTAACCTATAACGGTGGTGTTGCCCAGAATTACGAAGCTCAGTATTACAGTTTTAATTCCAGTGATTTTATTGGCACTTCGACGCTCCCTTCCTGGTATACCAGCATGCCAGGTTCAACTTATATGAATGAAAATGGAGGTGGAACTCCAACCAATCTTGTTGACATCTATAGCAATGTTACCGCCAGTAGTTCAGAAGTTTTTCGTTTATGCGGGAATACGGCCAACAATCCTACCGGTGATAATTTCGGCCTTGGAATAACTCTTAAGGTGATGGCGGGGGATCAGATTAATATATATGGGTTGAGCTTTTGGCATAATACAGGCAATCTGCCATCCGGCACTTATCCGGTTTCTTCAGTAATTAGCTCACTACTCAGCTCATTTGGGAATAGTGCCGCAGTCCTTTCTACTACAAGTCATTCGGCTTTAGATGGTAGCGCATTTAATACTTCTTCCTCGATGCCTTCAAGCAGTCTGTTATCACCACTTCTAAATAATTCATCGAGTCAAACGGGATACCAGGCACCTTATGCCGGGATTAACTATATAATATTTGATGATCAGTTCCGTCCTGTTTCCGTCGGTACTGACCTTGTGAGCACTTCAACAGATAATATAAAAAATCATTCACTGTCTGTTAGTATACCAAAGAATGGATATATATATGTCTACGCTAGTAACCAAAGCAATATAAATGTATACTTCGATAATATGCAATTGGTTCAAACGCGGGGACCAATTTTGGAAGAAATGCATTACTACCCGTCCGGATTAATGATGGCGGGAATTTGTGACAAAGCATGGAATAAGGGGCAGAATTTTTTCCATTATCAAAGTAAGGAAATGCAGAATCAGGAATGGAATGATGGAAGTGGTTTAGAAGAATATGATTTTGCTACCCGGTATTATGATCCACAGTTGGGCAGATGGAATGTCCAGGACATGGCTGGTCAATATGCCAGTCCTTATCTTGGAATGGGTAATAACTGGCCAAACGGAATAGATCCAAGTGGTAAAAATTTCTGGAGCATTTTAGGAACTATAGGTATTATTGTTGGGAGCGCGGTTGCTGCCTATTTTACTGCAGGTATCAGCTTTGATCTTGAATCATCACAGCTTATTGCTGGTGGAGCTGTTTTGGCGGGAGGTTATGCTGGGGCATCTATGGAAAGTCACAATCTAAATCCGGGGAAATGGGATAATAATGCATGGAAGGGAGCACTCACCGGAGAAATTGTGGCAGCTTCTGCTGTTATTGGGGGAGCAGCAATTGCTGGTGGCATAGCCACAGGAACGGCGGCGTCAGCAACTCCTTTTGCTTCAATGGAAGTTGGGGCTGCAGAAGGGGTAGCACAGAACCTGGGAATGACTGAACTTTCTGGTTTAATTACTGGCAAGGCTCCAAGTTGGGATGACGCCTTAGCATCTTCAGTTGCTGGTATTATTTCCGGAGTTTTCCAATCACCGTCTATGCAAAATAAATTAGATAGCTATATTTCAGGTGGGTTTACGTCCTGGACAAAAGCATCCTGGACAACCGCAGGAGACGTAGCGCCGTTTATTCAGGGAGTCTATTCCAATGTTATTGGCGGTTCAATTGCTACTTTAGCCAAGGATGCAATTGGCGGAAAAATGAATTATCTTGGCTCCGATGAAATGGGAAGTCTTTTGGGAAATGGGTTTGGCCAAATGGCCCACCAGGGCATGCAGGCATGGGGTTTTGGGAGTAATACACAAAATGTATTTGATAATTCTACTTCTACATATAGGTCAATTACATACCTGTCGTACCTGACACGAGTTGGAAATAATATTTTGTCCAATTCTGCAAGCGCATTGGTTCAACAAATCTATTCAGATATTTATACAAATAAAGAAAAAGGCTACGATGGAAATTATTTTCAACAATTCTTATCTGGATTTCTTCCAACTGCAATCGAAGGATGGGGGAACGACATGACATTTCCACAGAACCCATAGAGGCAAATTCTGAAATGAATAAAATAAAATATATTCTGTGTTTATTTATGGTTGGTTTCCATTTTTCAACCTACTGTCAGCAAAAAACTGATTCAGTTAATGTGTTGGACAGCTCTTTGAATAAACTTACTCCTAAAGAGTGGAGAAAAGAGCAAGACAGCTTTGCTAAAAATCTTGCACCAATTCCTAATAAATCTATTGTTTACTTCGTTCGCATAAGTCTTTTTGGCATGGCGATCCCTTTGAAATTGGATTGCGACAGCTTTGAAGTTGGGTGGATTCATTCCAAAACATATCTGTTCACCATAGTAAATCCGGGCGAACATATTTTCAAAGCTTCCTCTGAAAATGAATTTACATTAAAGGTAAACCTTGAGCCTGAAAAAATATATTATTTTGAACAGGAAGCAAAGATGGGGTTCGCATATGCGAGGACCAACCTCAAAATGCTTAGTACAGAAGAAGGTAAAAAATATTTATTAAAATGCACTATTTCTAAACAGAACCGGTATCCATTATTTCCAAAATCTAAAGATGATGAGAAAGACACTGGGAAAGATGAATGAAATATTTGTTTGAAAAATCCCACTGCCAATCTTTAAATAATTAAGCTAATAAAAATCGTATTTGGTAACTAATTTAAGATATGGTCTCCTGCTTCGATATGCATCTGAAATTTTTATGAAATACTCTTTATTTTTTTCAACCAGGATCTCACCTTTGGGGACTTCACGCCTAATGGAAAGCCATCCACCGGAATTAAGTCTGAAATTCAAATTAAGTTTGTTTTTTGTTGCTGAATCCAAAAAGTCATCTGAAACCGCTGTATTATGACTATAGCCTATTAGCGAATCATTAAAGAAGATTGCTAATTTGCTCAGATTGTACTGGCAATTTCGAATATGTATCAGGCAAAATGTCTTATTAAGAATATTTAAAGAATCAAATGTTCTTTTGTAACTGGTTAAGTAAGGTTCTTTTAATTTGTACAATTTGAATGTTAAGGCAGTCGTTGTAAATAATTTCGGCTCAAAATTAGAAACTATTTTTATAATATTAGCGCCTTTTAATCCCGCCTCCTCTTTGGCCAATTCTAATAATGAATAGTAAGGAGAATAAATTTCAACTGAATCACCAGAATTTGCATATTTAATTTTGATCACATTGACGAACTCTGACGAATCAGGTACCTTATCATTTATACCAAAAATAAAACATGAATCGTTATTTGATTTCCTATATGCAAAGCTTTTATCAACTTTATGATCCAGGTGGCCGTTTACGTATATTTCAAAATTACAAGAACTGCATAAAAATAATATTATCAGAATTAGATAAGAGAAACGCATACCATGATTTTTAATCTAAGTCATCCTTTGCGAAAATATGATTTGAACCTAAAACTTTGTACAAAAAGATAATGGATAAAAGTTAAAGTTGCAAAGTGAATAATATTTATTATTTGTCCTAAGGGTTTACACTTAGTTCGCTTTCACCAGAAGGACTTTTTTCTTAATAATACGCAACTTTTAACCAGCGTTTCACAGGATAATACTCATAACACTTGATAACTATTTAAAAAATAGTTATGTTAGGATCTAATGTATACCCTAAATGCCGAAGAGCGTGAATGCTTATGTCTCTTTTTGGGAAGTAGTATTGACATGGATTTTTGTTTCAATATTTTCCAGTGCCGAAAGCCAGATTACTATCACTGCGAACATAACCCAGCCAACCTGTTTTAATCATCTCGCTGCCGCTGGTGGAACTACTGGAAATGGTATCATAATCGCTTCTGCTACCGGTGGGACTCCTCCTTACAGTTACCTTTTAGAAAGTTATTCTGCCCAGCAAACCAATGGTTATTTTCCGGGATTAAGTGCCGGTACATATTCTATAATAGTTACGGATGCAGTGGGACAAACAAAAACGCTTGTGGTCACATTAACAGATACAGATCCACAGCCTATTCTTCAAGAAACCATATTGAAACTTCCTTCTACCTGTACTTCGGCTGATGGGAGTTTGACACTTGACGCTAGTGGAGGAACTCCCCCTTATACATATAGTTTGGATGGAGGTAATACCTATCAGGCAATAAGTCCAACTGTAACCAATCTTCAGGAGGGTTTTTATATTTTTTATTGCAAAGATGCCAATGGTTGTCTGGCTGGTGCCATCACCACCGGATATTCCGCCAATTTCAATTATTTCTTTTGCCCTCAATGTCAGATGCAAATGAACGGTGGAGAATCAACTGCATGTTCCAACGATGGAACACTTTCTGCTTGGGTTATTACAGGAGGAACACCACCCTTTCAATATTCTCAGGACGGGATCAATTTTCAGCCACCAAATAACGGAGATCATTTTACTATCACGAATCTTGTTCCGGGGTTTTATACATTGTATGCAAAAGATTCAACGGGACTCGTGGTAGCAACAGTTTATACCATTGCGCAGGATTGTTACACAAGGATTACTTTTGTCGGAGTAGATGCATCCTGCGGACAAAGTGACGGCAGTCTCACGGCGACAGCTAATTATGGCACACCTCCATATACGTATACGATTGATGGAATAAATTTTCAGGCAAGTAATGTCTTCACCGGCCTAGCGACAGGGGGATACACAGTGACAGCGAAAGATGCTTCGGGTGAAATGGGTTCTGCACCGGCCTGGGTTTATAACAAGTGCCCAACCGTTTCAGTAACCGAGACAAATGAAACTTGCGGACAGTATAACGGAACAATTGCCGCAACGGGTTTTAAGGGAACAATGCCATATCAATTTTCTATAGACGGTATCAATTTTAAGTCGGGAAATTTATTTTCTGGACTTACAGCAGGTGCATACACCGTTACGATCGAGGATGCCAATGGGTTTAAAGATTCAACATATACTTATATTTATAATGATTGCATCAAAATTGCAGTTTCCACTGTTGCAAGTACCTGCGGAAAGCCAAACGGAACATTATCTGCCATTGCGTCTAACGGTCTTGCACCATACCAATATTCAATGGACGGAATGAATTTTTTTACGGATAGTTTGTTTACAGGATTAGCATCCGGAGCTTATACGATAACTGTAAAGGATGCATCCGGACTGACCAATACTTCTTCTACAAACATTGCCGCTTTTCCTTCTCCTCTTATAAACGCAACTGCAACGGTTGCTTCCTGTCAGAATACAGGCGCTACGATAAATATTGCGACAATTGGAGGCACCAGACCTTTTCTATTCAGCATGGACAATGGAAATCATTTTCAAAATAGTAATATATTTTTAAATCTTGATTCCGGCGAATATCCGCTCCAGGTGAAGGATTCTAACGGATGTATTACAGATACGATGCAGACGGTGACGGCTCTTCCGACACCTGCTGTGTTCCTCGGGAATGATACGGCCCTCTGCCAGGGGATTAGTTTTACATTACAAGCTGGTCAGACTTCGCAAATTCAATATCAGTGGCAGGACAACAGCACGGCTGATAACTTTACCGTTAATACCAGAGGTGTATACTGGGTAAAACTGACAAACCAATTTAATTGTTCTTCCAGTGATACGATCAATATTACATACAAACCCGTCCCGCAATTTACCCTCGGAAACGACACAGTGATATGTAACAATAAAGTATTGAATATAAAAGAATCTATACCTGGATCGACCTTCCTATGGAATACCGGTAGCACATCTTCTTCAATAAGCATTCAAAATGCAGGTCTTTACTGGCTGCAGGTTGATGAGGCCGGATGCACAAAGAGGGATAGTATTTTTGTAAATACAAAACCGAGTCCGGATATAGACCTGGGAGATGATACAACACTATGCATCGGTCAAACCATGGTCATTAATGCAATTAATAATAATGCAACTTATCTCTGGCAGGATGGTTCGACGCAACCACAATTTACGGTAACAGATGCCGGCAGATACACTGTGAAAGTAGATATTAATGGTTGCGATACAATTGGTGCCGTAACCGTAAATTTTGATAATAAACCGACAGTAAACATTGGAGATGATACAACAATCTGCAACACACAAAAATTATTGCTCGATGCTACTTATTCCGGAGCTACATACCAGTGGCAGGATGGTTCTGCAAATTCACAATTTCAGGTATCGGTTGCAGGACAATATTCAGTCACGGTTTCCAATTCGTGCGGAACAACCAACCAGTCTGTCGTTGTGAAATATGAAAACTGTGCCTGTCAGATAAGTGTTCCAAATGCATTCACACCCAATAACGACGGGCTAAACGATATTTTCAAACCGAGATTTATCTGTTCTTTAAATAACTACTCCTGTAAAATATTTAACCGCTGGGGTCAGTTGATTTTCGAATCTCATAATACTGATCAGGGTTGGAACGGATATTTCCAAAATCAGATCCAGCCCTCGGGAACATATGTCTGGATGATACAATATATGGATCTGTATTCAGGGAAAAATGTAACTAAACAGGGAACAGTTGTATTAATCAGATAAAAACAACCTAAATCCCCGTTACTAAACTCTCATTAATTCCCCCTCAAACCCACTGGAATCGGGGAACAGTACTTTTTCTATCGGAAAGAAGCGTACAGGTAGGCAGTCTTTGACTGATCCTAAGGTTACTATGCTACGGGAAACATTCCCATTAGAAAGGATCAGGGAAGTGTTTTTATCAGATTTGCTGCTGAAGTAATCCGCTTTGCCTGGATTGCCGCAGGATTCGTGATATATGGAAGGAAAGCTGCGTAATTCATTCCGGTGATGTTTTCAAATTCAAAAGTCTTTACTGCCAGATTACTGAGGGTAACACCCTGTAACAATTTGCTTTTTTGATTTGTCAGCAAAGTTACCGGATGAATGGTGCTCGTATCTGAAGGAGCATATATAGCCATCAGAATGTTGGCATTGCTTAGGAAAGCCGCATAATAGGTAGGCGCTGCGTTGGGAAAGCTCACAGAGAAATTATCGTTGGTTGTCGACGATAATGAATAATCAGTTTCCGCAGGGAAAGGGAGCGTAAGCGGGATTGTATTAGTATAGCAATAGTAATCGACAACGTCATTGCTTGCATTGGTAGCGTTTACATACAGCTCATATTTTTGTACAGGTACATTTGGATATTGTAAATCTACTCCGGGCCTGTTCGTTGCTGTAAAGAGAGATGTAAAGGCTATGATTTTAGTTAGATCTGTCGTATCCGGAATACCTAAGAAAGTAGAATAGAGAGATGAAACGGTAAAAGGAGAAGGACGATTGAAAGTCAGCGCAATGGCTGTATCCAAATGAGAGCAGTCAACTGTGTCCGTGACATTGGTCTGCATATGTAGATTATATAATCCAACCGCCGGAAGGATAAGGTAGGCATAGTTGCCTGTATAATTCAGATAGTTAAGTGCGATGGTATTGTTTGCAGGACTTGCCTGTGATCCTGTTGAAGAATTGTCAGGATAATTTGTGAACACAAAACTGTTGAAGCCATTAATTACACCGCTTGGAATATTGTTATAGAAAAGTGATGCGGGAGTAGTAGTTCCCAATTTAGTCTTGATGAAATAACTGCCTGGAGTCAGTCCGGTGAGCGTTGAAGCATTAATGCTTTTAAAAGTATTGACACTAAAAAAGTTTCCTCCCTGTGACAATACAGTTGTCAGATCGACTACAGTGCTGTTGGTTTTGAGTGCGGCAGTGATCGGAGTATTTGTTGGCGCCAGTGTGTCCAACAATACAGTTCCACCAGGCTCACTGATGATCAGTTCGAATTGGGGCCCCTGAGCAGGATAAGAAACGTTGATATTCATGGTTCCGACAACAGGAGGAGGTGGTGGCGGCGGTGTAGAATTCGTTTTGCTGCAGGAAAAAAAGAACAAAGAAAATATGAAGGAACTAATGAGTGAAAGTATCCGGCGGCTCATCGTTTGATTTTTTAAAGGGTTAAAAGTTACTCGGCAGAAAGATATATAAACGATTAAATATTTCAAATCGTCTGGAATTCAGATCCTTTATTTTTTAATGATTAATGAGTTTAATTGATTGAAATCAACACATATTTACAGAAGCTCGCTGCAATCTGATGCCAAGTAGCGTTTCATCTAAGGGTTTTTATGTAGTACTTCCGAAACTAATATGGATTTTTATATTTGGAAATATTTGTTTTACAACATAATATTTTTAAATTCAGGTATTCATCTTCTTATCCTTCCTGAAATTCTTAGCGGATTTTAAATTAAAGCGTCAAATTCCCCATTCCGGTTATTTGTTATAGACACAAATTTCCCGGGGGCTAATAAACATATACCGTCGTGAAAATGGTTCCCGCCCTGTTCAGTATTTTTAAATTTAATATCATTATTATATCCCTTATTTCAACAAACACTTTTAATTAAAATCAAATGAGAAAACTTTACACTTTTATTTTCCTCTTTTTATTTTCTCTGGCTGGCGCAAAAGCACAGCAGCGGCCCACAGGTCCATATACAATTGGTGAAATGAATTTTGAAGGATACCTGATTCGCGTGGTTCCTATTAACAGTAATGGGTATGGGTATAATATTTTTTTTAAGAATAAAATGGTTGTTCAACAGCTGAATAATCCGTTCACTTCATCACCATTGGGATTGAAAAACAAAGAAGAAGCTTATAAACTCGCTAAATGGCAGGTGCAGCAATTACACCAGAGAAGAAGTAGCGCACTTACAAAGAACCAGCGCTTCTCCCGCAGTGTTACAAAACAACTGAGCATATCTTCAAATTAATACCAAAACAACTAACGAATAATTGTCAAATTATGAGAAAAATAATTTTACCCATATTTATTACTTTACTAAGCCTGAAGGGCAATGCACAACCAGGCACGCTGGACAAATCTTTTGGAACCAACGGATTTGTAAAAACAGTTTTAAACGGTAACGGGAATACCTTGCTCGCATATGCAAAGAATTGCTTTATTCAGGGTGATGGTAAGATGCTGGTGATAGTGGAATTAAATGCCACAGTAGTCATCAACCGCAGACTGGCCAATGGTAATATTGACTCGAGCTATGGCACCAATGGTTTTTCTGTGCCGGTTAATATTAATCAACCTGTCGGCGCCATTCAGAACGATGGAAAAATAGTAATAGCCGGTTCGACGATAAATACTAATTCAGACTTTATACTTGCCAGATATAATACCAATGGAACATTGGATGCTTCTTTTGGTATAGGAGGAGTATCAATAACGGATGCGGGCTCTACCAGTGATGTGCCGAATGCTGTTGCCATTGAAGGAAACGGAAAAATTATCGCCGGAGGTCAGAGCTATGTAGGAGGGATCAGCCAGTTTGCATTGATCCAGTATAATTCAAATGGAGTACCTGATCCGTTTTTTGGAACGAATGGTGTTGTCATCACCAATTTTGGTAATTCCTGTAATATCAATTCCATTGCGATCCAGACTGATAACAAAATTATTGCTGCAGGTAATTACTTCAATGGATCTGCGAATGATTTTGCGATTGCACGATATAAAACAAATGGTTCCCTCGATTTATCCTTTAATACAACAGGCCTGGTCACTTCGAACTTTGGATATTCGGATAATGCCACTGCGGTTGCAATACAGTCAAATGGGAAGATAGTTGTAGGCGGTTACTTTACAGATGCGTCCTCCAACAATCATTTTGAAGTTGCACGATACAATGCCAATGGTTCAACGGATCTTTCATTTAATAATTCGGGGCTTTTAACAACAACATTCGGGTATCCTGAGGAATATCTTACAGCAATTGGTATCCAGAAGAATGGAAAAATAGTTGCCGGAGGCTATACAAACGATAATAATGGAGTTCAGGATTATGCATTGGTCCGAATCAATAATAATGGACTTATAGATAGTAGTTTCGGAATTAATAGCCAGGTCAAGACAAGTATTACTTCTACCGACGTTTTAAATTTCCTTGTACTTCCCAATGACGGAAATATTATTGCAGGCGGAAATAGCTACACAGGAAGTACTTACGAATTTACATTGGTTCAGTACGAAAATGACGGTAGCCTGAGCACTGCTTTTGGTTCCGATGGAAAATTATTGGGATATTATCCTGATAAAGATCTTTCCTATTTAGATGTATTAATTCAAAAGGACGGGAAACTGCTAACTGACGCTCAAACAAACGATGGAACCAATTTTGGTAACTTATTATATCGGTTCAATTCAAATGGAACGAAGGATCTGACTTATGGACAAAAGGGTTCTGCAGTTACCAGCGGGGTCTATTCTGTAATGCAATCGGATAACAAAGTGGTAGAGGCGGGTTTCCAAAACTCCATGAATGGAGGAGAGATAGTGATGACACGATATAAAACAAATGGAAGTATTGATTCAACGTATGGTACGAATGGTTCAACTATTTCTGATTTTTTTGGAGGGAATGAATATGAAGGCCCTGCTGTTATTCAGAAGGATGATAAAGTAATTGTTGTTGGATATATTTACAATAATGTCGGAAGTGATTTACTAATTGCCCGTTACAATACGGATGGTACACCTGATGAGAGTTTTGGAAACGGTGGTGCTGTGGTAAGTGATATTCAACCTTATGATTTTGCGCAATCGGTTGCTATTGGGCCTGACGGAAAGCTCGTGGTTGGCGGTTATGGATTTAACGCTTCTTTTCAGATAGTTATGACCGTTAGTCGTTATAATATCAACGGCAGTCCGGATTCCACCTTTGGTCAAAACGGTTCATTTACCATTGCAGCAGGTGTACAGGCTTTTACCGGATCTGTTGCGATTCAAAATAATGGAAAGATCTTACTTGATGAACAGGTTTCATATGACTACAGCACTTATACCAATTATTTAAGTCGCTATAAGTTGAATGGAACCCTGGACAGCAGCTTTGGACAAAACGGTACAATTATTACTACACCTGGTTCAACCATTATTTTGGAAAATGATCAGAAAATAATTGCCAATGGATATGTTATAAACCAACAGAATAACAGAGATGTAAGCCTGTCCCGTTATAATACGAATGGAACACCTGATCTCAGTTTTGGGAAGGGGGGAACGACCATAACCAGTTTTACACCTGGCGATGATGTTGTTGGATCCATGGCTATAAGTGGTTCACAGTTGTTTGCCGCCGGTTATGCTGACGACCCTAATCCTGTAGGAATATTAGCTAAATACCTTGTTCCCAGTCCGACCGTTGCTTTTGTTGCTCCCGCTAATATAATTATTCCGACTGATCATAATTCATGTGCAGCAATCGTTAAAAATAATCTTAGCCCAAATTCTATAGCTCCGGGCACTGAAAATACTTTTAGCTATGCGCTCGAAGGAGTAACGCAGGGTAAGGGCATAGGATCTGTAACAGGACTCAGTTTCAATAAGGGCGTAACCAATGTATCTTATACGTTAGCGGAGGACAGTACCCAATCTGGCACATTCACTGTAACTGTTTTGGATAAAGAAGCCCCGGTTATCAGTGATGTGACGACAAGTGTTACGAATACAAATTCAGACGCACAGTTTGCAGATGTGTTAGTAAATTATATTGTTACGGATAATTGCGCTGTTGTCACAAACTCCCTTTCTGTTTCTTCTGATGGAGTAATAAACTCCGGCAATGCACAGACAAGCGCTGACTGGCAGATTTTAGACAACCATCATGTGAGATTGAATAAAGAAAATCTGCCAGGCGGTATGGAGAGAAATTATACGATAAAGATTGCAAGCTCAGACTCAAGCGGGAATCAGAGTTTTAAAAATATCGGAATAGTTCTTCCTGGCAATGCGCTGAGCGATTTCATCATTACTGCTACACCAAATCCAAGTAGAAATTCGTTCAGTTTAGCTTACAAGGCTGAAGGCAGTGCAGGGACTGCAAATCTGAAGTTGTATAATGCACAGGGCTCATTATTACAGGAAATCAATAATGTATTTCCGGGACAGACAATTCACATAGGTAATTCTTTGGTATCTGGTGTCTATTATCTGTCGGCAACTAAGGCTGGTACGGTTAAAACGATTAAGCTGTTGAAATTATAGCAAGAATAAATTGAAGCTTAGAAAAAGCTAGTAGATTTTTGGAGTTGAGGTAAAGACTATAAAGATCAGACTCTTACAAATTCAACGTGGGGAGGAAATGGGATTGCTTGCTTTACTTTGTCAGAAAGTAAATAAATATGAGAAATTTTATTTTAATAATTTTTGTTTCACTGATTTCTTGTGGCCATCAATGTAAAAATTTCATAATTAATGGTGTTCACATGATACCTGCGAAAGTATTTGGTGTCGTTAATAATCGCAGCACAGAAATGTCATGCATTTTATTAAGATTAGATCTCGAATATGTTAATTGCAAATCTGTATTTATGGGTGGAGGGATTGAGCCCGGCCTCGGTGGTTTATACGGTTCAATTAATAGGATAAGGATTTTTGATTCAAGAAATGATGATATAACAGATAAATTTATCGGTATCGCTTTTAAGGGGAATTTAATCAGAGATACATCTGAAATCAATGGTGAATCCTTTTTTTACAATTCTAATTTGCAAGAGTTAAAAGATAATATAAATCTTCATAAAAGGGATGAATGTGGAACTGGTCTAACTTTCCCACGCGCTTTTATTGATCCAAGTAATATTAAATTACCTTTGTATTTCAAGATTTATTTCAATAATTCAGACTCGCTAGTCCAAAAAATTACGTACGATTACAATGATATTAGAACTTTTAGGATAGAAAATTGAAAACTACCTTATGATTTGACCTTATCATTTACTGAGTAAAAAATCACAGGACAGAGTTAAATATAGGAAATTCCGAAGGTAAAGTTCATTCCATTCAACATAAAACCAACCTTTGACCCACTTGAATATCAATACTTACTGTGATCAATTTCATTTGAAAATTGTTTGTCACAATGTTCGGATTTTTAACCGGGGTTATCGGATGATTTGAAAATATAAAACTAAAGAACTGAACCAATCTTTAAAGTGAAAACCCAAGGCTTTGTTCTACTTTCTATTTTGCTCATGTTTACTCACGAGAGCAAATCCCAATACATTGATACTGCGACCCTAAATAAGCTGATGAAGCAAAATGATTTCCTTTATCTAGATAAAAATGGACGTCCTGTAGATGAAAAACCATTGGAAGCATCACCTATAAAAGTTGTTTTTTATTCTTTTTATCTAGATAAAACACAAAGTAAAGCGACTATAAAAGGAAGAATTATTGATCCATCATCGTTAGATGATACTTTTGGTTTACGAAGTTATATTTTTCTGGCAACACCTGTTGGGAATAAGCTTACGAGACTAAGAATATTTAAGCCTTCTTATAGTCACAGAACAAATGATTCTCATAAAGATAAATTCCCTTACAGGAATGGTGATTTTAAAATTGAATTCAGGTTTAATAATAATGAAAGACTTTATTTCAATGGGGAAATGTCTGATTTTGTAGAATACGATATTGGAAAGCTTTTGACAAAGAAATGAATTTGCCATTATGTAGCAATTCGATCGACAATTAAATCAAATACAATTCAAATAATTTTCTTGTGTTTAAATTTCTTATTGTGCTAGCCATTTTTCTATCTTTTGGGTGTTCAGACTTTGCATATGAACAAAAAATATACAAAAATTATTATTTAATCGGAGTGGATACAAAAACTGATATAAGTATATCGCTAAAACTTAAAAGTGGAGATTTTATTGGACGAATCGAATGGGTGAAGCAATATGCAGTTGTTAATGACAGCCTTATTTTTGCAAGATCTCTTGATACTGCAAACAAAAGTGTCTTTTATATTTTAAATATGAACAGAGATTACGAAATCGCCAAGATTGAAAATGTATTAATTGGCCCAATTGACAGCGAAACATTCAACAACTACTGGGCTAAGAAATACAAGGTTTATTTTGTTTCTGCAATTTCAGG
>JABDDT010000046.1:0-2763 GCA_013287475.1 Bacteroidota bacterium | reverse complement strand
CTGTATTATAAGGCCCCTAATATTTAATCGTGAATTTCGACTAAATAAAAAGGCCGCCCATCTCTGAGCAGCCTTTCTTAAAGTATTTAAAAAATTCTATAATTAATAATTAATCATTAATAATTATTTCTTTACTGCTCTGAGACAGGCAGCGGGAACATAGTCCACACATCATCTCCCGGACGGTCGATGGGCAGGGTGTTTAATAGATTATACCGTCGTACGTCGATCCATCGGTGGCCCTCCATGAATAAGGAGTATCTTCTTTCGTACAACATTTCATTGATCAGCGAGGGCTGGTCGACGGTGCCGGAATAAGCGGGGAGGTTATGTCCTGTGCGGATCACATTCAACGCGGCGACGGCCTGCGGAAGGTTGTTCAACTGGATATTTGCTTCGGCATTTATTAGTATCAGTTCTTCATTCCTTATTAAAGGCATAGGCGCCGTGCTGGAAGTATAGACCCATACATCGCGGTCGCTGCTGAGGCCATCGAGAGATGCGACCGGTCTGAGTGTCGCCTTGGAAATACGATCATCTCCTGGTATAATGTCTGCAGCATACGATGGATTAGCTACACGAACTTCTCCTGTGTTAAGCTGCGGGATAAAAGCGGGATTCAGCTGATCGCCGGATCCCGTTCCAAATACACTATACACGCCGAGGTTAAACGGAAGATTCATTCCATAGAATGATTCTCCTAGTGCAGTGAGTGCAGCGTTCCAGTTAGACAAATATACTTCTACACGTGCGGAGAGCGCACGGTTGAATTGCAATAAGCCGGGAGCGTCACTGAATCCGACAAATCCATTGGAGAGTGGAAATATTACAGATGCATTCTGCAGATCTGTTTTTCCTGAATCAAGAATACTCTGAATACCGTTCAATGCAGGAATGAGTGGAACAATCGGCCCAAGTGCTTTCGGATTACTTACATCCAGCCTTATACCATTTGAATCAGTCAGATTCAGGTTCATCAATAACTGGTATGCAATGATGGTTCTCGCAAAACCGGTGTATCCAGCTTTTTCTGCTGTACTGATCAGCGTAGAATTCTTTGCTGCCTGTATCAGCGTATTACAATTCTTGATTACACGATACCTGGCAGACCAGGTGTTGGTAATATAAAAATTGCTGTTACTCAGCACGGAATTACCGGCGCCAAGCAGATCCGTTACATAACGTGGCTCAGAGGCAGAGAAACGATAGATTTCTCTTCCGATCGTTCCGACATCATCGAGATACAATGCAGAGTTAGTACGCATGCCCGATTCTGATCCGGTAACCAGATTGTTCAAATCACTGGCCGATGCGTTCGATAAAAAACTTTCAACCGTCGGACTGTTCAGATTCCCATAATCTTTCTGGCAGGAAATCAATAACATGCCGGCGCTGATAAAAAGCAAACTATTTATAATTATCTTTTTCATAATTGTTGATCTAGTAGGTTTAAAAATCCAGTGAAATGTGAAAGTCAGCACGTTTGGTTGCGGGATAGGGATCCACATCCACACCACTGGAGAAACCGGTTCCGAAATTGGATACCTCCGGATCATATGATATATATTTTGTCCAGACAAAAAAGTTCGTCATGGATACACCCAGGCGAATTCCTTTTATAAAATTATTCGCGGTGGTAGTAAAGGAATAATAGAGGCCGATTTCACGCAGTTTCACATATCCTGAATTCTGTACGAATTCCTGTGCACTCGTTCCAACCTGGCTTATGCGGTAAGCGCCATTGGGAACACCCTTTTGAATCGTCTGCGCATCCCAGTCTGAACTGGTTCCCCCGAAATCATTTTCCAGGTTGGTGAGGTTCACATTTTGTCCGCCGTTCTTCCAATGCAGAAGAAAACGCAGACTGATTTTGTTCTGGAAAGTAATTTCATTGTAGGTATTCATCTGGAATATGGGTTCAGCATCACCCCACTTTACAATGCCTGTTGGAGAAAGTCCCAGGATCTGCGTGGCCGATGCGCCCTGCTGGATCTGATAAGAGCCGAGCACATATCCAAATGATCCCTGCGGTGTTGGTGGTATGATCAGTCTCGTAACAAGTGAACGGTTCAGCCAGAAATTCAACGTGGTGTTCCAGGTAATATTTCTGGTAGTAACAGGTCGTGCATTCAGACTCAGTTCAACACCCTTGTTTTGAAGGTCTCCCGCATTCAGCCAGCTGGTTGAAAATCCGGAAGAGGAGGGAGGGTTACTCAGCATCAGGAAATTGTAAATATTCTTCTTGTAATAAGTCAGTTCAAAATTCAGTGCACCATTCAGCACACTGAAATCGATACCTGTTTCAAACTCAGTCTGCCTTTCAGGTTCGATATTGGGCTGTCCTTCCTGTAATCCGATCAGAGAGCCTGGTAGTCCGCCGATATTGGAAACATTCATAGAAGTAAACTTGGATCCGTAAGCCGGTGTATTGTTGGCTTCACCATAAGCGGCCCTTAATTTAAAGTTGCTGAAAAATCCATTGGGATCCATCAGGCCACTGTGCGTAAGATTCCATGAAAGTCCTGCTTTCGGATACACATAGAATTTTGTTGCGTCTCCATTATTTGATGAACGATCGAAACGCACACCAGCCGTTGCGGTGATGGATTCAATGATGCTCGCTTCTTCCTGTATATAAATTCCCTGGTTCTGAAATTGTGAACGGAACTGCGTCGCAGTCAGCGAACCCGCCTGGTCAACATTCGACTGCCCCGAGATCACCTGTGTTGCTGCATCCAGTAAATTATTGTAATTACCATCTTC
>JABDDT010000045.1 GCA_013287475.1 Bacteroidota bacterium | reverse complement strand
AAACTGCGCGGTAGCAATTTTAATATTACGCATAATCAATTATTATTTAGAATCCATAAAGTTATATTGCAGTGCTTCCAAGGCATTGGACAAATATACCAACGGCGAATTCCAGTTAATAGCAATCTCATTAGATGCATAGGCACAGTCAGAGTCCACATAAGCTGTCTCAGGTTCATGAAAATCATAGTGACAATGATCCTGCTTTCCAGGGTTCGGCCCCCCGGCAAGCAAGCCCGGAATGGGGTCTTCAATACCGTCCGCTACAGAAGGGCGGTGATGCGGATGCATGGGAGAATGACTGCCTATGCCTGTGATGAAGCAATAGCCCGTCGCATTCCTTCCGCAGATATATTCGAGATTTCCCAAAGCAGCATCGAGGTATGAACATTCATGCGTAATAACATAAACCTGTAAAAGAAGGATGCCCTGGTTTGCCGCATTAGCATTGCTGCCCCAAACGAAATCAGATCTTCGGCCTCCCATAACCGTTAGGAAGGCATTGTTCTGTACGTTCAGGATATAATCATTTGCCATTCTTATCAGTCTGCTGCGGATGGTATCATTCAATGCCTGGGAATCGTGTTTTACTTTAGTTCTTAACAGGCTGTAATATCCAAGCAATCCTGTTTCCGGCCAGGAAGGCAATCCAAAATGCTCATTCATATGGGACAAAATGCTATCCTTATAATTTCTCTTTCCTGTCGTAATAAATAATTCACTCGCAGCCCAGAACCATTCATCCGAAAACTTTCTGTCCCCATAACCGCCTGTAATTATTTTCGGGGTATATAATTGATTCATTGCATTTTGATCGTATACCAGTGCGGGATGGGTCTGTGCCCATGACCAGGCTTTTTCAGCAGCATGAAGACAACTATCACTCAGTCTGGGTAATTCTTTTCTATAATTTTTATATACACGGGCTGCCTGTGCCGCCACGGCAGCAAGATCCAGCGTTGCTGCCGTTCCTTTCTGAACAACATATCTCATTTGTCGGGCTTTATCAGGCATGATCATCGGATCAAAGGAAGCATTGGTGCATTTATTATAAACGCCTCCGTCATTCGGATCCTGCATGCTGAGCATCCAGCGGAGGTTGTACAAAATTTCGTTTAAAATATCCGGTATATGTTTTTCCAGTGATGGAATATTTGTTTGAAGGGTATCAAAATAAGATTTGAAATCTTCATAAGCAGACAACAATGTGCCCATGCTGATACCTGAATTAACGATGTATTTATTATAATCACCCGCATCATACCAGCCACCCGGTGTTGATATAACAGCTCCTGCTTTCCTGTATTTTGAAACAGCCGATGGATGAACAATTACAGAATCGTCCGGATGACCCGCTGAACGGCTCCATTTTCCTGCATATACTTCTTCCAACTTCAAGGATGCCCGCTGGTAATAAAATGCTTTTAAAGAGGCAACTGCTGCGGGATGATGCACTTTTTCCCTGATCTCGAATGGGAATGAACTGCAGCAGCCGGCCACAGTAATCCGGAATATTCCGGTTTGGCTAAGAGAGCTGAAATCAGCTGCCCTGGTTTGCAAAGAAGAATTATTTGATTTCCTGATGGCTGAGAGTTCACCTCTGAAAACCGTGTCCGAATTTTTCTCACGGATCACATAAAAAGTAGTTGTTTCCTGTAAGTTGCCAGAAGATTTATCCAATTTCCCTATAAGAATAGCGACTTTAGGTGCTTTAGGATAAAATCCTTCCTGATCCAGCCTGATACCGGTCAGTGAATCCTGTGACCAGATATTTTGTGAAATGAGGTAAAAAAAACACAACAGGGATACATGTAATTTCATACGAGTTATTCGTCAGACGGCTCTGCAAAGATAGTTTTTAAAACTATGGACTTTGCTTCCGTAAATTTGGGTAAGCGGACTTGTCCGGCAACGTTTTGCATATGAAAAACAGTGTTCTGAAAATAAATCCGTCGGATACGATAATGGTCGCCTTAAAAAATTTGCAGGCAGGGGAATCCGTTGATTATAACGGTGTCCATTATGCGTTAACGGAAAATATTCCAGCCAAACATAAATTTTATTTACATGATGAACCGTCAGGTACAAACGTGATCATGTATGGCGTACTTGTAGGCAAAACAATAAAGAATGTTACCGCAGGCAGTCGTGTTTCAACAGAAAACCTGAAACATGCTTCGGGCGCCTATGATTACAGGGGAGTGAATTATCAATGGAAGTCGCCAGATATCTCAAAATTCAGGGATTCGCATTTTTTAGGTTATCACCGAAGTGATGGAAGAGTAGGAACTGCCAATTATTGGCTGTTTATCCCGACTGTATTTTGTGAGAACCGCAATCTCGATGTGATTAAGGAAGTGCTCCAGGATGAACTCGGCTATTCAGTAACAGAAAAATATAAATCATTTACAAGAGATCTTATCATCACCATGCAGGAGGGGACAAATACTGAGGCCCCCGCTATCCCTTTTTTACCGGAAGCATATAAGCGTTCCCGTGTTTTTAAAAATGTGGATGGCATACGGTTTTTAAATCATGAGGGGGGATGTGGCGGGATCAGGCAGGATTCGACTATACTCGGAAAATTGCTGGCTGCTTACGCAAACCATCCAAATGTAGGAGGCATAACCATTCTGAGCCTGGGGTGTCAGCATCTGCAAACTACAGAGCTGATGGAAGGCATAAAAAATTTGAACCCCGGCTTCGACAAACCGGTATACGTTTTTGAACAGCAACAATCACATAGCGAAGAGCAGTTAATACAGGAAGCTATCCGAAAAACATTTGAGGGACTTGCAAAGATTAATCAATGCGATAGAAAACCCGCTGCGCTTGATAAACTCTGTATCGGTGTAAAATGCGGAGGCAGTGATGGATTCAGTGGAATCACAGCAAATCCCGCTGTTGGGTATTGCGCAGACCTTTTAGTAGCATTGGGTGGTAAAGTGTTGCTGGCGGAATTTCCGGAACTATGTGGCGTAGAGCAGGAACTTGTTGACAGATCCGTAAACGAAAGTGTCGCCCGAAAATTCATCGGACTAATGAAGGATTATGAAGCTTCGGCATTACGCGCCGGATCAGGATTTCATATGAATCCTTCCCCTGGAAATATCAGAGACGGTTTGATAACAGATGCCATGAAATCTGCCGGCGCTGCAAAGAAAGCTGGCAACGCTCCTGTAGCTGATGTGCTGGATTATACAGAACCGGCTACTAGTGCAGGTCTTAGCCTGGTATGTACCCCGGGAAATGATGTAGAGGCAACGACCGGCCAGGCAGCATCCGGAGCTACCCTGATTTTATTTACTACAGGCCTTGGAACCCCTACTGGTAATCCGGTTAGTCCGACAATCAAGATTTCATCAAACACTGCCCTCGCCCGCAGAATGCCTGATATCATAGATATTGATACGGGTTCTATTATTGAAGGTGAAAAAACGCTGGAAGAAATGGGAGAAGAAATATTATCATATTGTATTCGCGCTGCCAGTGGTGAAATAACGCCCAAAGCGGTTCTGTTGAATCAGGACGATTTTATTCCATGGAAAAGAGGTGTTTCGTTATAAATATTTTAGTTCATGAAAAAATTTCTTGACCAGGATTTTTTATTGGATACAGGAACAGGAAGGCATTTGTATCATGAATTTGCTGCCGATCTTCCCATCATTGACTATCATTGCCATCTGCCGGTTCAGCAGATTGCTGATAATCACCGGTTCGAAAACCTGACTGAAATCTGGTTGCGGGGTGATCACTATAAATGGCGTGCCATGCGCATTAATGGAGTCGATGAGTCTTATATCTCGGGTGAAAAAAATGACTGGGACAAGTTTTTAAAATGGTCTGAAACGGTTCCTTATACTTTGCGCAACCCACTCTATCATTGGACACACCTCGAATTGCAAAGATATTTTGGAGTAGATAAAATTCTGCATGCAGGCACTGCAAAAGAGATATATGAATATTGTAATCAGAAATTACAGACATCAGAATTCCGGGTTCATGGTCTCCTGAAAAAGATGAAGGTTGAAGTAATATGCACCACAGATGATCCTGCGGATTCCCTGGATCATCATCAGTCGATTACCAGTCAAACTTTACAAGTCAAAGTTTTGCCTGCATTTCGTCCTGATCGGGCAATGGCTATTGAGGATCCTTTGATTTTTAACAATTGGGTAGAAAGACTTGGAAATTCGGCGAATATTTCCATCACTTCATTCCAGTTGTTTCTGGATGCTTTAAAGAACCGCCATGATAATTTTCATATTGCGGGGTGCCGGATTTCTGATCATGGACTGGAGAGATTTTACGAGTCGGAGTGGAAAGATGCTGAATTGAAAAGCATTTTTGAAAAAGTCAGGACAGGTAAAAAACCTGACAAGCTGGAAATTGAAAAATTTCAATCTGCCCTTCTCCGGCAATTAGCTGAATGGGATTTTGAGAAAAATTGGGTGCAGCAATTTCACATGGGTGCTTTACGCAATAATAATAGCAGGATGCTAAGCAGTCTTGGACAGGATACCGGCTGGGATTCCATGGGCGATTTTCCTCAGGCGAAGGCCCTTTCTGTTTTCCTGAATTCGTTGGATAAGAATAACCGTTTGGCGAAAACCATATTATATAATAATAATCCCGCAGATAATGAAATGATGGCCACGATGATTGGTAACTTTAATGATGGTTCTGTTCCGGGAAAAGTTCAATGGGGTTCAGCATGGTGGTTTATGGATCAGAAAGAAGGCATGACGAATCAGTTGAATGCGCTTTCGAATATGGCTTTGATAACTCGCTTTGTAGGTATGATCACGGATTCCCGAAGTTTTCTTTCTTATCCAAGGCATGAATATTTCAGACGGATTTTATGCGGATTATTTGGAAAGGAAATGGAAAGAGGAGAATTGCCGCATGATATGGACTGGACAGGTAAAATAATTAAGGATATCTGTTATTTTAATGCGAAACATTTTTTTGACTGGGATGACAAATAAGAGATATTATTAAATTAATCGCCATGGGAAAAATTCTGTGTTTTGGCGAACTCCTGCTCAGGTTTTCGCCTGCGGGAGAAGGTCAGTGGCTGAGATCACATCAATTACCTGTTTATCTTGGCGGCGCTGAATTAAATGTTGCAAGAGCTATGGCTAATTGGAACCTGCCAGTTTCTTATTGCACAGTCCTTCCCGAAAATTATTTATCAAAAGACATTTTAGTTTCTCTGGTTGAAAGAAAGATTCTTACGGATACCATTTACTTTTCCGGTGAACGCATCGGTAGTTACTATCTGAAGCAGGGAACAGATCTGAAAAATCAATCTGTCATTTACGATCGGGCTCATTCTTCTTTTGCAGAATTGAAAACCGGAATGATTAATTGGGATCATATCCTGCATGATGTTTCCTGGTTTCACTTCAGTGCCATTAGTCCGGCTTTGAATGAAACGGTTGCTGCAGTTTGTCTTGAGGCTGTTCAGGCGGCTTCCAGAAGAAACATTACTATTTCTATCGATCTTAATCACCGACCGAAATTATGGAGACAAAGGAATCCGCATGATGTGATGGCTGAATTACTGCCATATTGCGATGTAGTGATGGGAAATATCTGGTCGGCACATGATCTCCTGGGTATTCCATTGGATTCGAACATGATTCAGACCAATGATAAAACGGCCTATCTTCAACATGCTCATCAGACTTCGGTAAAGATTCTGAAACGATTTGCGCGCGTAAAAACGGTTGCCTGTACATTCCGTTTTGAAGAAGGGGAGAGGGGTATAATTTATTATGCTTCTTTGTATTCTGCACATCAATGGGCGGATTCATATTTATACAGGAGTCAGGAGATCATAGATAAAGTAGGCACGGGTGATTGTTTCATGGCAGGCCTGATTTATGGATTATATACAAATCAGCACGAGGATGAAATCATTCAATTTGCAACAGCTGCAGGATTTGGAAAATTTTTTGAGAAGGGAGACTCCACGGCTCAGAGTCTGGAAACCATTCGTTCGAGAATAAAGGATTATGCATAAGGAAGAAAAAATTATTCAGGCTATTATTCTTCAGGGAGCGCTCCCGTTATTTTTTCATCCTGATGAAAATATAAGTGTCCGGGTAACGGAATCATTATATGCATCCGGCATCAGGGTGGTAGAATATACCAACAGGGGTAAGCAGGCATTGAAAAATTTCAGAAGTTTAAAAAAAACTTTCAGTAAACAATTCCCCGATCTGATACTTGGTCTTGGAACTGTGCAGGATTCAAAAACAGCTTTAAAAGCACTGGAATATGGCGCTGACTTCCTGGTCAGCCCCGGATATTCAAAAGGCCTTGCTAAAATAAGTTTGGAAAAAAATATATTGTGGATTCCGGGTTGCATGACAGCAACAGAATTAATGCAGGCGCAGGAATCCGGCCTTGGCTTTGTTAAAATATTTCCTGCTTCTATGGTCGGCCCCGGATTCGTTCAATCAGTTAAAGAAGTATTTCCGGATTTGTTGTTTATGCCTACAGGAGGAATAAACAGCGGAAATCTTGAATCATGGTTCAAAGCCGGTGTTTCCGCAGTGGGTGTAGGAAGTAGTCTGATCAGTAATTCTCTTATGGAGAATAAAGATTTTGAAATCATTAAAACTAATACAGGCGATCTCTTAAAACAAATTGCCGCAATCAGGTCTCACTTAGTATAAAATCATTTAACGATGCGGCAGCCGATAGGTAAATTCCGTTGGGTGGTTGTGACCCTGCTTTTCTTTGCAACAACGATCAATTACCTTGACCGACAGGTGATAGGATTGCTGAAAGATAGTCTGGCAAAGGATTTCGACTGGTCTGAAAAAGATTATAGCCGGATCGTTATGGCGTTTTCCACTGCATATGCGATTGCACTTTTACTTTTCGGAGGATTAATTGACTGGATCGGGACCCGCCTTGGATATGCAGTTTCCATTATTATCTGGAGTGTGGCGGCGATGTTTCATGCCCTTGCCTCATCTACTTTGGGATTTACAATTGCCAGGATTGCTTTAGGTCTGGGCGAAGGTGGAAATTTCCCGGCCGCTGTAAAAGCTGTAGCAGAATGGTTTCCAAAAAGAGACCGGGCACTGGCAACAGGTATTTTTAACAGTGGAACGAATGTAGCGGCTATCGCCGGCCCACCCATTATCGCCTGGATTTATTCTTCATTTGGCTGGGGGGAGGCTTTTCTGTGGACCGGTGTTTTGGGATTTATATGGTTAATTTTTTGGTGGTGGTTATATGATATTCCATCTAAGAAGAAGAGAGTTTCGCCTGCAGAACTTGCTTATATAAAAAGTGACGTTGATTCTTCAAAAGAAAATACTTTAGTTAAAAGTAAAAAACTTATCTGGCCTGAGCTATTCGGTTATCGTCAAACATGGGCAATAATATTAGGGAAATTCCTGACGGATCCTGTATGGTGGTTTTATCTTTTCTGGATTCCTTCTTATTTTAATACAACATATCATTTAAATCTTACCAGTTCTGCCATACATGTATCTACAGTGTATGTTGTTGCCAGTTTCGGAAGTATTCTGGGAGGATATCTTTCAGGATGGTTAATTAAAAGGGGTTTACCGGTGTACAAAGCAAGAAAAATATCCATGTTCATTTTTGCGTGTTGTGTGCTCCCGATTTTTTTTGTAAGATACACAACCAGTATCTGGCCGGCTGTCTGGCTGATCAGTCTGGCTGCGGCAGCCCACCAGGCATGGAGTGCAAATATTTATACGATAGGCTCAGATATTTTCCCAAAGAATATTTTAAGTTCTGTAATTGGTATTGCCGGAATGGCCGGATCGGTCGGAGGAATTCTTTTTCCATTCGCAATAGGAATCATTCTGGATCATTTCAAATTAATTGGATTATTGGGAACAGGTTACAATATCATTTTTGGTATTTGCGCTGTAGCATATCTCCTGGCCTGGATAGTTATGCAGGTGCTTTCACCAAAAATGGAAACGTTGGTTATGGGTTAAATCTATTCCACTTTAGACGTCTTTTTTTTCTTTTTCTCTTTATGATAAAGCTTTTTTGCTTTATCAATCAGATCCAGATATTCTGTTTGTGAAGCATCATTCGGATCATAACTTGATTTGGCAATAAGTGCAAGCTCATCCCAGGTAGCTTTTTGCGTATAGACCGACTTCCTCAATAATCCACCAAATAGAGCCACGGAAGCGGAAAACCGGTAATAATCAGGGAGATCATTAAAAGGTTTGAAAACAAAGGGCAGATCATATTCTTCCAGGTGACCAGTAGTATCAACAGGAAGCTGATAGTGCATCCAGAGTTTAGCAAATGGGGAAGGATGAGTAACGGGCCCCGTTTCCATTTTTACAGGTTCAATTTCAATAAGAGACATCAATGAATGTCCCGAACCAATTTCTCCTCCCTGTA
Organism: Bacteroidota bacterium; assembly: GCA_013287475.1. Classification (GTDB taxonomy): domain Bacteria; phylum Bacteroidota; class Bacteroidia; order Chitinophagales; family Chitinophagaceae; genus Puia. Next base: position 17,212 of record JABDDT010000045.1, on the reverse strand, counting down.
TCTCATTCGTGCTATCCTGGATAGCGATCAGTTTATTATCAAATCCAATAAGCCGATAGCTTTTGACAATTGCAGGATCAAACCCTATTTGGATATAGGCTTCTTTAGCAACAGCATAAATAGTTTGGGCAAATTCTTCCATCAGAACTTTTTCTGCTTCTTTCTCATTATCGAGGTATGCAAAATTCCCTTTCCCGCGGTTAGCGAGAACTTCCAGTTTGGAATCTTTATAGTTTCCCATTCCCACGCCCAGGCAGGTTAAATAAATATCGGACGAACGATAACTATTGATGAGATTGTTGAGTTCATCTTCAGATTGCTCTCCGACATTAAAATCGCCGTCCGTGGCCAGAATTACCCGATTTGTACCACCTTTGATAAATGTACTCTTAGCAAGGCGATAGGCGGCCCTGATACCACTTTCTCCTGGTGTTGCCCCTCCGGCTTCCAACTGGGCAATGGATTCAAGAATTTTCTTTTTTTCGGTTCCACAGGTTGGGCCAAGCCAAACACCATTCACTCCTCCATAAACCACAATGGAAACAGTATCGATCTGACGCAGGTTATTTACCATCAGGCCGAAAGCAGACTTCAACAGTGGCAGTCTGTTGGGGAGATCCATGGATCCTGAAACATCTATGAGGAAAACCAGGTTGGCCGGAGGGATCTTATCCAGCATGGCTTTTTTTGCACAAATATTCAGGTATAATAACTCATGTTCTGCATTCCATGGGCAGGATGAGATGATCGAATTGTAATTGAACATGCTGTCATCCCCGGGCTGAGTATAATGAAGATTAAAATAGTTCATCATTTCTTCCAGCCTGATTGCATCCGGAGGAACTATATTTTCCATATTGATAAAACGCCGGATATTACTGTAAGAAGCTTTATTGATATTAACAGCAAATCCTGTTTCAGGAAACTTATCTGCCTGCACGAACGGATTTTCTACAAGAGAACTATAGGTTTCTGCGTCCACTGTCCAGCGTTCACGCATTTCCGGATACAGGTTTTTGGTTAAGGACAGAAGGCGATTGGTGGGCTTCGGTGGGGGCGCAAATCTTGCCTTCAAAACAATAGTCTGATATTTATCTGCATTTACCGGAATTGTACTGGGGTAGAAGCCGTCCGCTATTACCGTTATTGTATCCATGGAGCGGGGAACGTTAATACCAAATCCTCCCATATTACCTGAATAATACAGGTATTCGCTGGATGCAAGTCTGATCCGGACATTACTCAGCGGGTTTTTCTGCTCATCCCTTATTTCACCACGTAAATAGTACTGACCTCGGACCTGTAGGCAGGAGCACAAAGCAATCCATATGACTGGCAGGATTTTCAATAAGTATATTTTGGTAACAGAGCATGCTATTGGTAACAAACGCTTTTTATTCAAAAAGCTGATAAATCGATGCGGTATTTCTCCCTCTTCCATTATAATCCAAGCCATATCCCACAACAAATTTATCAGGAATTTCAAAACCTGTATAATCCACTTTAAGCGGATAAACCGTTGCATCCGGTTTATGAAGAAGGGCAACGATCTTAAGGGAGGCAGGCTGCTGATGCCGGAGCTGTGGAAGAAATTCATTTAGTGTTTTGCCAGTATCAACGATATCTTCCAGAATGACCACATGCCTGTCAAAAATTTCTATGTCGAGTCCAACGGCAGTTATTACCTGACCTGAGGATTTCATACCCTTATAAGAAGCAAGTTTGATAAACGATATTTCTGCATCGATTGTAAGGGATTTGAATAGATCGGCCGCAAAAATGAAAGCTCCGTTGAGAATTGCAATGAATATCGGGTTTTTATCCTTGTAATCATGGTCCAGTGCAGCAGCAAGTTCTACAACTTTCTCCCTTATCGCCTCCTCGGAAATATATGGTTTGAATAGCTTATCATGGATTTGAAGGGTCGTCATAAATTTATTTAGAAGATGGAATATATTCAGTGAGAAGCATTCCCTGTTTTCACACTGCCTGCATTTCTAAGTACGGGCTTTGCATTAGCCATTGATTGAAGATATATCTTTTCTCCTGGTGCAGGTTCTTCTCCTGTCTCCAATCGGTTGAGCTCAAGAATATTTTCATAGCGGATGCCTTCTGTCTGACAGATATTATACATAGTTTCTCCCGACTGAACAATATGATAAGCGGTAGATCCGATTTTACGTTTGCGCTGGAGAAAAATCAGTTGGTCATTGTTCAATACATCTTCCTGTTTTAACTCATTGAATTCAATTAATCGTGCCAGTGGAATTGTATATTGATTTGAAAGAGAAAGCAGGGAAACGCCTGACTTCACATAAATTACCTTTGTTGCATTGATACTAAATGGTCCGTCGGGATAAGTTGCAGAAAGAGTAGGCTTTTGAAGAGTTGAATCAAAAAATCCTTCGATTATTTCCCGGTTTAGCTCTTTTGCGAGAGCACCGGAATCTATTTTTTCAGGTGGCAGTTTGCCCATGGCAATCAGACTATATTTCTGCAGATCATAGTCCTGAATCAGTTTAATTAAAATCTGAGAATATTTTATGTTGGTGGCATAACCCGCTTTCTTCAAGCCATAGGCCCAGGACTCATAGTCTTCCGGATTTATCCTGAAAAGAAAAGCATAACGCGGACTCTGACTAAGAAATTCAGAATGGTCACGATAGGAGTCTTCAGCAGCTGCATAACTGCGAAAACATTCTCCTCTTGCATCATCATCATGATATGCCACAGGACCGGTCCAATTATCCTTGCATTTTATTCCGAAATGATTATTGGATGCGATAACAAGATCACTTGTACCTGCATGCGTTTCGTGGATTCCCTGTGCAAGTATAATGGAAGCCGGGATACCCGATCTCTGCATTTCTGCAATCGCCAGGAGTTTATAAGTATTGATATATTTATTGATCTGATCGGGACTCTGCGCGGAAAGAAATACTGCCGGCAGTAACATGATCATCAGTATCCTAAGTTTTAAATTCATCAGCACTCATTATTTTTTCCGGAGAAGATAAAGTCCGTCTCTTAAAGTAAGCATCATTTTTTCCACCCGGTTATCTGACAAAATCATATCATTAAAAGCCTGAATCGCTTTTGCACTTTTTCCTTTTACTTCTTCTTCAAAAACCTGACCATGAAACAGAACATTATCTGCCAAAATCAGACAACCGGATTTTAATTTTGGCAACAATGCATTGTAATAATCAATATAACCGGTTTTATCTGCATCAATAAAAACGAGATCCCATGGCTTATCGATCTTATTAAGCAGCTCTAACGCATTTCCGGTGTGCAAAATTATTTTATTCCCTGTTTTAGATTTCTTAAAGTTTTCACGGGCAACCGAAGCGGACTTCTCATCTTTTTCCAGTGTATGGAGTTCACCACCGGCTTTAAGGCCTTTTGCCAGACATAAAGCGCTGTAACCCAGGAATGTACCTATTTCCAGAATATAAGCCGGGTTCAATAATTTGCTGATGATTTCAAGGAATTTACCTTGTAAAGCCCCGCTTAGCATATGAGATTCCGAATGAAGCCGTGTCGCCAGCTCGATTTCATTAAGTATATCGTCCTCCTGAACTGTGTATTTTTCAGCATAAGCCTGTGCCAGAGGGTTTATTAAGTCCATTTTGCAAAAATAAGCCTTAACGCTTAACGCGAAACGCTTAACGCTTAACGCGAAACGCTTAACGCGTAACGCTTAACGTGTAACGCTTAACGTGTAACGCGTAACGCCTGATATTTTTAAATTGTGGTAAAAGTGGAATAGTTGATATAAAATAAAAGAAAGAGGAAATTGTTTATGTTGTTATTAAACATTCAACTTTCACATCCTCTGAAATAATTGCACAGCAATTATCTGCGATTCCGCCGCTCGTTACGCGTTAAGCGTTAAGCGTTAAGCGTTACGCGTTATGCATTATGCGTTAAGCGTTAAGCGTTACGCGTTATGCGTTAGCGGGTTTTCGGCTTATTACAAATAGTCCAATAAAAGTAAAAATGCCATTGATAAGGAGAAGTTCAAGGCCGATATGAAAGTTGCCGAAGAAATATTGCTGGTACTTATCCAGGAAAAAACAAAGAATGGGCGACAAAATGCAAACCAGCGGTACCCATTTGTTTCGGAGACTACGGCGCGTGAGAATGGAAAATGAAAAAAGTCCAAGTAAAGGTCCGTAAGTATAAGTGGCGACTTTTAATATGATACCAATCATACTGTCGGAGGAAATCCATTTGTATATCAGAACAAATATGAGAAAAACAAAAATGAAAACAAGGTGCACGCGCTGTCGTATTTTTTTCCTTCGGTTTTCTTCAAGTTTCTGATTCCGGTTAATGCCCAGGATATCTATGCAGAATGAAGCGGTAAGCGCAGTAATCGCACCGTCAGAACTGGGAAATAAAGCTGAAATGAGGGCGATTATAAATATTACAGAAATGATATTTGGCATATGATGCAGTGCGAGTTCCGGAAATAAATGATCACCTGTCACTGAAAGATTTTCAGATGCAGCAAACAGATGTAATAGCCCGCCGAGGAAAAGGAAAAGAAATATCACTACCAGCATGATAAATCCCAACACCACCATATTTTTTTGGGAGTCCTTTAGAGTTCTTACAGAGATACTTTTCTGCATCATTTCCTGATCCATGCCTGTCATGGTTACTGTAATAAATATTCCTGCAATAATCTGTTTCAGAAAAAACAACTTGCTGTCGGGATCTGTAAAGAAAATTTTAGAATATCCTTTCATCTGCATGGCCTGAAAAGCGCCTGAAAGATTCAGATTAAGATGATGTAAAATAAACAGCACACAAATCACCATACCTCCCAGCATACACGTTGTCTGCAGCGTATCGGTCCATACGATGGTTTTTACTCCTCCTTCATATGTGTAAAGTAAAATCATGAGCAGGATAATAAGAGTTGTTAGCCAGAAGGGTACATGAAATTCTGAAAGAATGGCTTCTTGTAAAATATTAACGACCAGGTAAAGTCGGGCAGTAGCTCCCAAAACTCTTGAAAGAATAAAAAAAGCAGCGCCGGTTTTATATGAAATAAAACCCAGTCTTTCATTCAGGAAATTGTAAATGGAAGTAAGGTGCAGCCGGTAATAAAGAGGCAAAAGGACATATGCGATCAGGAGATAACCAAGAAAATATCCCAGCGTGATCTGAAAATATGAGAAGGAATCTCTGGCAACTGCTCCGGGAACACTCACAAATGTTACACCTGATAATGAAGTGCCGATCATGCCGAATGCCACCAGCATCCAGTTGGAATTCCGGTTCCCGATGAAAAAAGATTCATTGTTTGATCCCCTCGAAGTACGATATGCCACAAAGAGCAGCAGAACGAAATAAGCAACTACAAAAGAGAATAATAAAAGAGGCGACATTTCTGAATGTGAAATTAGTGATAGAAAATTAGGAAATACAATATTAAAATTTCAATTTTAGTTCCCTCAATCGCAAACATTCTATGAATATTGAATCAGTGGCAGTTTTTTGTGGCTCACAGAGCGGAAAAAATCCTTTGTTTACACAACATGTCAAAGAACTTGGAAAACTGCTGGCCATGCTTAAAGTGAAACTCGTATATGGTGGCGGACATAAGGGTCTGATGGGCACGCTTGCTGACTCGGTGCTGGAACATGAAGGCAGGATTATGGGAATAATTCCTGAATTGCTTATCGAATGGGAGGCACAGCATAAGGGTCTTACAGAACTCGCTGTAGTTCCGGATATGCATACACGTAAAAAAATGATTTATGACCGGTGCGATGCAGTAATAGTGCTTCCAGGCGGGTTTGGGACAATGGACGAAATGTTTGAAATCCTTACCTGGAACCAGTTAAAAATTCACAATAAAAAAATATATATCCTCAATTCAGACGGATATTATAATCACCTTCTAAAATTTATCAATGGAATGCAGAAAGAGGGATTTCTTCAACCTGAACAGATTGAAACGATAAATTTCTGTACTACTCCTGTGGAGTTGTTTAATAAATTAAGCTGAAGAAGGATGAAAGTGTGAGAGTGTGAGAATCTAATTATAAATTCAACTCCTATACTCTTGTACCTTCCTAAAACCCCATTGTATAACCAAATCCATACACAGCCTGGCGATAATAAGGAGAGTAGTAATTCTGAAGTACATCATACATCACACTGATAGTGATTGCACCATTACCGCCTGTCGGAATAGCTGCTCCGCCCCCTATCAACAGAGAGGGAACAAACTGATTTAATTTTAATGTCGGCTGATCCTGGTATGATCCGATACCGGACTGGGTATACCACATGTAATTTTCTTGTGGTTGCACCTGGATAAAAAACTGTCTTACTGGATATACCCTTCCAAAAATGCTCATGCCCAAATAACTCTGCTTGTAGTTCCAATACCCGTCGTTATATCCATAGTAAGAATAATTAATACCGACACCTGCAGCAAACAGTTCTGAGAATCGATATCCTGCAAGCGGTGATACATTGACAATAGTATAAGTGCCAAAAGCAAGACCAAGGCCGCCTCCAAAAAATAATTTTGATTTATCAAAACCACCCTTTCCATCTGAATCCTGAGCCATGGAGAATTGCATTATTCCCATTCCAATAATCATTAGGCCGAAAATTTTCTTCATAGAATTTGTATAAAATAATATGTTAGTTTTTGAATGAAGGACATAAAGACTGATGCTGATCGCCATTATATTCCGGATAGTAACCAGGACGTATAATCGCAAATTCCCATGCACCGTTTCCGTTATTATATTGTCTGAGGGAAGAAGTGGTTACATCATATGTAAACATCATACGAATATTTTTATAAACGAAACCAATCATAGGAATGATGGCATCTCCCGGACGGTCATACAGACCTCCGATCAGCTGTTGTTCACCATCGCCGGATAAATTATATTGAACATTAAATCCGGCAACCAGTTCACTTGCATTTGCCTGAATAGTATAATAAGCCATCGGATTCAGAATGACCATATCACTTGTTTTAAAACTTCCATTAATGAATCCTATATAACGTGGTGAAATAATATCACTGTATCCGGCAGGATCAGTATTAAAAAAAGACTCCCTGGGACCATTTAAATGCTGAACGGAGAAACCCGCATTCAGGTAAGTTTTGGAATTAGGAAAATATGTATAGTTCATGCCTACCTGCATGTCAAAGTAGTTAATATTGGGATTGTCAATGACCACCATGGTAGGCACATTGGTATCGAAAAACTTTCCGTCGAATTGATCAGGAAATTTCAAATTAGCCGCATTAATCTGTTTGTTTACCCATCCAGTATTAAAACCAACAGATAACAAACTGGAATATCCTACCATCTGATGATAAGCAACAGAAGCATATACTTCAGTGGTACTAAGACTGCTCGCACCGGCAACATCATGGAGTATTGCGCCTCCAAGTCCCAGCCAGCCGGACTGGATCCTGTTACGAAAAACCTGTGCATCACCCCATATACTCATTGTTTTATAAGGCTCTGACATGACAGTAGACCATTGGTTCCTGTAATTTGCACCCAGGCGGTAGTCAGCATCCGGAATAAATCCTGTATTTGCGGGATTGGTCAGTAGTGGTTCATTGAACCATTGGGAAAAATGAAGGTCCTGGGCTTTCAGTGTTAATCCGCCTGCCACCTGTATTAGAACGCACATTAAAAAATTTCGAATCCGCATCATCGGTACAGAGTTTCTGAGAAGGACTTACAAAGATACATTTTACCTAATTAACGTGATATCTCCTGTCTTGGTTGTTTTCGATCCATCTGCAAAAGTTGCTTCCAGCGTATAAGCATACACTCCGATGGGTTGAGGAGTACCATTAAAGGTTCCGTCCCATCCAAAGTAAGGCGTATTCGATTGAAAGACAAGCTGGCCATAACGATTGTAAATTTTCCAGTTCATAGTTACGATACCAAATCCCCTAACCTGGATAATGCTGTTTTCTCCAAACCTTCCAGGAGTAAATGCATTGGGTACATCCAATAGTGGGTTTACAAGTGCCGAAACATCGTGGCATACGGTATCCGCACATTCATATTGATTATAAGCGACCAGGCATGCGCTTATCGTTCCTGTAGACTGGTATTGGTGAATCACTGTGTCGGCGGATTGTTTGACAGTCGAATCAATATCGCCGAAATACCATGTATAGTGGGTAGCTCCGATTGAATTATTGTGAAAAACGGTAGGAACATTGTACTCCGGTGGCTGGGGTGTTGTATTGAAAATGGCCGTTGGCTTTCCGTGAACATGTATCGTTATGGACGTATCGGATACTATATTACAAGTTGCACTGTCTATGGCTTCCAAATGAATGGTATATGTTCCGGTATCGGAGTATAAATGGGTTGGATTGGACAGATTGGATTGATTAAATGGTGATGATATATCACCAAAATCCCAAATGAATTTTTGACCAGCCAGGGATGTATTATTGAAACTGGCATTATAAGGAGCACAGCCATCACTGATTTCAAACTGGGCTTTCACGATAGGTGAAACCCTCAATGTATCAGTTAGACTATCCGGATAATTACAATAACTCGTGTCATTCAGGACAAGACGGACCATATAAGTTCCTGTATTAGCATATGTATGATTCGTACTGCCAACAGGATTGGGTGCAGGTTCACGGGTACCGTCCCCAAAATCCCATGTGAAATCTCCTGGTTGGAATGGTTTTGTTGGCGGAGGAATGGATGTATTGGTAAAATTATAACTGAGTGAAGTACATAATCCGGCTTTGGCAATATCAAAATCAATGATGGCCCGGTCTGTTCTTACTCGTATATTCAGATAAGCTGTATCTGCTGTATTGCAACTGTTGGAATCAATAGCAACTTCCGTAACATGAAAATATCCGGTAGTTGTATAAGTATGCAAAACCTGGAAACCGGTTATGGAAGTGTCAGGTGAACCATCTCCGAAATTCCAGATATATTTTTTACCGTTGTGGGCTGTATCAACAAAAAGAACCTGTAAAGGCACACAACCCGAACTATCATATCGTCCATCAATCAGAGAACGGGGATCAGCAGAAACGCCGGCAAAATTAAATGCGATTTTTACAGCTGCAAGATTACATCCTTCTCCTCCTGTTCCGTTTCTGGGTGACCATACACCCGGCGAGGTTGGGAATGGTGTGAGACTATTACCTGCGCAGTTTGCACAGATCGCCTGGTAAATGGCTCCTTGTTTGTCGTAACGGCTTGTTCCTCCATCCACATGCTCACTGATACTTCTGGGACCATCCATTTGCCCGAAATAAGTTGCATATAGTAAGGCGGATGCATTTTTTTGTATGACGATAAAATAGAAATCCCTGTTATCGGTTATTTTTTTAATTGCATTTGGTGAAATTGGCATACCGGCAGTTCCTGCTAAACCGTACGGATCAGCACCTGCATAGAGCCATCCGCCCCATCCTGAAACATATACATTTTCACAACGATCAACAAGGAAGGCTACAGGTGAAATATTGGGATTGGGAGCTGCAGAACCAAATGTTGTTGAATAGACATATGCAGAAAGATCAGGTTGCAATTTTGCAACAAATTGTTTAGCACCCGGGTTGATAAAAGCAACATTTGATGTCGTTACCCATTTGCCCGTGGTAGATCCCATTACATAAGGGAAACCCTTTTTATCGAATTCGATTCCATATATCGCATCAAATCCTGAAGTCCCCAAATAGGTTGTCTTTTTTAAAGTACTGCCATCACTGCTGATAATAGAAATATAACCGTCACTTATACCTCCCCCGTAACCGGGTTGCATGACACCGGTTTTATTCCCATTCATATCTGTGCTATTGGTAGCACCGGCAACATAAATATCATTTGTAAGGGGATTTATTTTTAATACGAAGCATGCATCTTCACCAGATCCGCCAAGAAAACTTGCCCAGATCAACTGACGGCAGTCAGGCGAAAGTTTTAAAACAACGCCATCCTGTTTTCCACCACCAAAAGTTGTTTGGAACGCACCTAGAGTAACTGGGAAATCATCTTTTGACCGGGAGCAGGTTGCTACTAAAATATTATTGGATCCGTCCAGGATAACTTCACTGCGCGAATCGTCACCATAATTTTTTATGAGAGATATGGCAACATCATTCTCGCCATTTTCCTGATTTAACTGATCTTCTATATTTACGGCATCATAATTACTTCCACCTATGAGGGCAGCACCTATAAGTCCTGTTCCGGTAGTATTTAGTTTAACAACAAACAATTCGCAAAAACCGGGTTTGCCAAAAAAGGCATTATGCGGGAAATTCTGAGAATAAGTACGTCCCATCACAACCAGGTTTCCCTGTGGATCAGAGTACATACTGTGCGGGGCTTCATTGGCATCACCTCCTATATAAGTAGCATATATCCTGTTTCGTCCGTTGCTGCTGAATTTCATTATACCCACATCGAATGAACCTCCCTGAAAATTCGATTGATAAGCGCCTGGTGAAACAGGGAAACCATCTGCGAATACTATGCCTCCGGCAAAAAAAGTTCCATCGGGGCCAGGCGTAGCTGTAAAACCCCAGTTGGATGCGACACTACCGGTAAAAGTGGAGAATACAAGTGTCGGATCAATAACGAGTACCTGCTTGTTATTGTAGCTCCTGATGTCAAACCGAACCACATTACCCTTAAAAATGCGGTATTTTACCGGCACAGTTTCTCTTCGGTTATCACCTGTCTGGTAGGAGTTGGGTTCCATTTCCTTCACATCTCCTACAGATGTTTTCAATAACAAGCGGTTATTTGTCACCGTTAGCCCGTCGAGCCCTTCGAATTGCATGGCAATATTATTCGGATCAGCGCCAGGATGTATGATTAGGTCGTATTTCAGATTACCATTATCTGTATAATAGCGAAGATCAATGCCGGGGTAAATATTTTTATAGGTGACTCCCTGAAAAATGCGGCAGTTCCTGGCCCATTTGGTTGAATCATTTCCAATGAAATAATTATTATAAGTGTCCAGGGGTTTATCCGGAATAATTTCAGTGGCTTCATTCATATTCAGAAAATTTACTGAATACGCATGGGAACGAAGGAGGGTAGGTCGGCCCATTTTAGTTCTTTGTATAGCAGGGTGACCGGTAGTATCTGACCTGGTGAAAGGGGCATGTGCAGCAACCAGTTTATTTATTTCCGCATTGTTATGGAGTACCACCGTAATTCCTCTTTTATGAAAATATAAACTGCCGTTTCCAATATTTGCTTTCAGCAGTGCATGCGAATCCCACTGCCCTTTGTTTTCAATGAATTCCAGGTTAGGAACTTCAGTCTGTGCTGAAACATGAAGGAAAACAAATGCAAGAACAAAAAAGGAAAATAGCCGTTTTTTCAACAAACTGATTTTTTTTATGGTGTGCAAAGATGAAGGGTTCATTGAAATGAAAACTGTTAAATAATATCTTCAAGACGCTTAACGCTTAACGCGCAACGCCTAATCCTTAAATCCAATGTATCAATTCTGTTTCTGTTGATATAAATCAATCATTCTTATATTTTAAATTATATTGGTTGTCAAAAAAATTTTCACTCATAAGGCGTTTCGCATTCATCGTTACGTGTTCGGCGTTACGCGTTCGGCGTTCAGCGTATCAGTGTTATATCCCCTTTGCGCCGGGTTTTGGTTCCATCAAAGAATGTCGCTTCGAGCGTATACGCATAAACATCCATGGGTTGTAATGCACCTCTGTACGTTCCATCCCAGCCCGTGGAAGGATTATTGGACTCAAATACTACCTGCCCCCAGCGATTATATATTTTCCAGTCCATCGAAGCAATCCCGAAACCTTTCACCACTATAATACTGTTTTGGCCAAATCTTCCGGGTGTGAACGCATTGGGAACATCTAATAATGGATTGATCAGGCTTTCTATAGGATGACATACTGTATCGGAACACCCAAACTGATTGAAAGCAACAAGACAAGCATTAAAAGAACCTGTCGACTGGTACTGGTGGACAGTCGTATCCAGGTTGTTTTTAATTGTTGAATCTCCATCACCAAAAAGCCATTCATAATTGGTAGCCCCGGAAGAAAAATTGTTAAATACAGTTGGTGTATTATACTGTGCCGGAACAGGTAAAAAACTGAAACCTGCAATTGGTTTGGGATATACATGAACATAACCAATAGTTGAATCTGCGATGTTACATGTATTGGAATCTATTGCCAGGAGTGTAATGGTGTACGTGCCGGTATCCGGATATATAGTGCTCGGATTTTCCTGGCTTGAAGAGCTGCCATTTCCAAAATTCCAGAGAAATGTTTGTCCGGCGAGGGAAGTATTATTGAAAAACGCTGTATACGGAGCGCAGCCATTGGGTACGGTAAACTGAGCTTTTACAAAGGGTGAAACCCTTAATGACTGGGTCGAAGTATCCGGATAATTACAATAGTTTGTATCTACTAATACCAGTTGAACCTGATATGTTCCGGGAGCTGCATAAGTATGCCGGACCGGACTCAGACCCGGTGACGTTGTTCCATCACCAAAATACCAGGTAAATGATCCGGGCAAAAATGGTTTACCGGCAGGAGGTGTTGAAACATTTGTGAAAAGGTAGTTGAGCGACTGGCAGGGTGGTTGTTTAATAATATCAAATCCAAGAGTAGCCTTATCGTTTCGTACCAGGATATCCAGATAAGCAGTATCACTGATATTGCAAGTTGCAGAATCTATTGTAATCAGTCGCACACGATAAGTACCAATTGCAAAATAAGTATGCAATACCTGGAACGCTAAAGTAGCAGTATCGGGTGAACCATCGTCGAAGTGCCAGATATATAGTTTTGCATTATGCAGGGTATCTTTTAAAAGTACCTGCAGTGGAACACAGCCCATACTGTCATAACGGCCATCAATAAGCGATTTCGGATCAGCCCCCACTCCGGCGTAGTTAAAAGCGATTTTTACAGCAGCCAGATTACAACCTTGCGAACCCGTTCCATTCACAGGTGCCCATACACCCTGAGTGGTTGGGAAAGCACCCTGGCCATAACAATTTGCACAAATGGCTTCATAAATAATGCCCTGTTTGTCGTATCTGCTTGTCCCACCGTCCACATGATTACCCAGTCCTCCGGTCTGGCCAAAAAAACTTCCATATAGTTGGCTGACCGCATCTTTTTTCATCACGAAAAAATAAAAATCATCACCGTCTGTTGTTTTTTTCAAAGCGTCAGGAGTAACAGTCAGTCCGGTCGTTCTGGAATTATTATAAACAGCCGCACCGTTACCCTCGATTTCAATACCTCCTCCCCATCCGGCAACATAAACATTTTCGCATCGGTCAATAAGAAAAGCGGTAGGGGATATATCCGGATATGTAGAACCTTTACCAAAAACAGTGGAATAGATATATGCTGAAAGGTCCGGCTGTAATTTGGCTATAAACTGTTTTCCGTTTGCTTGCCTGAAAGTCGCATTGATAACCGGCCATAATCCCGTGGTTGTTCCCATAATATAAGGGTATCCAAGATTGTCGAATTGAACCCCATAAAGCACTTCAGTGCCGGAGGTACCAAAATAAGAAGTCCTGATAAGCGTCCCGCCGTCACCGCTAACGATGGATAAAAATCCATCAATACCTCCGTTATTTACTGCAGATACAACTTTGCCGTTACCGGTTCCCTGTAGATTTGTGCTGGCAGTTCCACCCGCAATATAAACATTGCCATTGCTGGGATTCAGCGCCAGTGCGAATGCCGCATCATCATTATTTCCTCCCAGGTAAGTGCTCGCAAGAATCTGGCTCAGGTCGGGAGATGTTTTAATAAACACTCCGTCCTGATGACCGGCATTATTTTTTTGAAATGCATTTCCAGTTACAGGAAAATCTGTTGATGCGGTGCAGGAAGCGAGATAAACGTTGCCTGCTTTATCCAGTATTACTTCACTTCTTCCATCGTCACCATAGTTCAGGCGCAGGGAGCTCTGGCCCATCGGAACAATATTATTTGAATATTTCGGGGCAATATTTACTCCGTCATTTGCACTGCCACCAATAATACGGGAACCGATCAGGCTTGTTCCTGTAGCATTAAATTTTGTAAGAATGATATCATAGCCACCTTTTAGTACATCTTTTATGCCTAAACTGTTCACATTGGGGAAATTGGGAGAACTGGTCCTGCCCGCTACAACCAGGTTACCCGACTGATCAACAACCAGGCTGTGCGGCTGCTCATTTCCGCTTCCGCCAAGATATGTTCCATACAAACGATTTCGTCCGTCACTGCTGAATTTCAAAATAGTAATATCATACTGGTAAGGACCATCCGTGGCATCCCCTCCATTCCATACGGTCTGGTAAGCACCGGGACTCGTCGGGAAACCGTTACCATTATTATTAACCGTATTCAGTGTGATACTTCCTGAATAGAAGTTTCCATTCTCATCGTAAGTGGCTGTATATCCCCAATTGTCAGAATGAGAACCTGTAAAACTTGAAAAGATCAAAGTGGGGTCGATGATCAAAGTGGCTGATGGCGAATAGTTGTTTACATGAAAATGGACGGTATTCCCGGTACCAGCGACATATGTACATTCCACATCCTTGTTGCCCTCATTTGAAAACTGGTAAGCATGCGGGATCATTTCCTTCACGTCACCCACGGAAGTATGAACCGTAATCTGCCCGCTTTTTACAATCAGCTTACTGGCTCCTTTATATTTCAGAATTATATTATCCGGATTCCCGCCCGGATGAACTACCAGATCATATTTTAGATGTCCGTTGTCAGTATAATAACGTAAATCAATGTTTGGATAAATATTTTTATAGACGACTGCCTGAAAAACTTTACAATTCGACTGCCATTTTGAAGCATCATTTCCAACAAAATAATTATTATAAGTATTGAGGGCTTTGTCACCATTCATCTCAGACTGATCTGAACTATTGAGAAATTCAACCTGGTAATAATGCGAATGCATCAGAAGGCTGGTATTTGATATGTTATTGTTACTCCCTTTTGAAACAACACCACTGCCGCCAGGAGGTCCTAATGGATATTGTACAGGAGGCATAGTGGCTGTAAGCGTTGCAGTCTGATCTGTTTTCTTATTGATGGAAGAATTATCTGTCTTTTCCGTAGTCTTAACTGTGGACGGAACACCATGAAGTGCCTGACTGAGTGCTTCCATATCTGAAGGATTTTGCAGTAATACTGAAAATCCATGTTTTTGTAAGATGAAAGTTGAATTGGGCATATCAGCTCTGTACCTGATCGTACTGTCCCATTGGCCTTTATTTTCGATAAACTCAAGGCTTCCCAAACCGTTCTGTGCATAGAGTCCTGAAATAAAACTTCCGGATAAAGCAAAAAATATGAATAGTTTTTGTTTCAATAGTAAAATTTTAATGCGCCTCATTACGAAATCCGGCTCCAGGGTGTTTTACCTTTTTCATGCATCAGCTGCTGGCGCAATCCGGCATGGATGGGTAAATCCAGCTCCGGATCTTTTTCCAATAATTCGCTGGCCGCTTTTACCGCTTGTTGTAGGATATCCCGGTCACGTACGATATCCGACAGTTTAAAATCCAATAACCCGCTTTGCCGGGTGCCTGCAATATCTCCCGGACCACGAAGCTCCATATCTTTTTCTGCAATCCGGAATCCATCTGTTGTTTCACACATGATTCTGATCCTTTCCTTTGCCTCAGCCCCCAGTTTATTCCCGGTAACCAGAATACAATAACTCTGGTCGGCACCTCTTCCAACACGGCCCCTTAACTGGTGTAGCTGGGAAAGGCCGAATTTCTCTGCGCTCTCAATCACCATAACCGTTGCATTTGAAATATGTACGCCTACTTCTATAACGGTGGTTGCAACCATGATCTGTGTGTCTCCCGATATAAAACGTTTCATGTTTGTTTCACGAACCTCCTGCTTCTGCCTGCCATGAACCATACTAACATAATATGAAGGTTCGGGAAAATAGGCTTTAAGATTTTCGTAACCCTTCATCAGGTTCTCGTAATCAAGCTTTTCTGATTCTTCTATCAGGGGGAAAATAACGTAGGCCTGCCTGCCTTTTTTAATCTCTGCTTTTATGAAATCCATCACTTTAGGCCTGTTATATTCATAACGCTGCACCGTTCTGACTGGTTGCCTTCCTGGCGGCAACTCATCAATTACACTATAGTCAAGATCGTTATATGCTGTCATGGCCAGGGTTCTTGGAATTGGAGTAGCGGTCATTACAAGAACATGAGGTGGAATTTGGGCTTTTTTCCAGATCCTCGCACGCTGTGCCACCCCAAAACGGTGTTGTTCATCAATGATTGCTAATCCGAGATTCTTAAATAAGACCGGATCTTCAAGAATAGCATGTGTTCCTATTAGAATTTGGAGAGATCCATTGGCAAGCTCTTCCAGGATTTTTCTTCTGCTGGCTGATTTAACCGAACCCGTAAGCAGCTTAACAGTAACGGGTAAACCCTCCAGCATTTCGGAAAAATTGGCCGCGTGCTGGTTACTTAAGATTTCCGTTGGCGCCACCAGGCAACTCTGGAAGCCGTTATCAGCTGCCAGGAGTATGGTAAGGAGGGCCACCATGGTCTTCCCACTGCCCACATCACCCTGTAAAAGCCTGTTCATCTGGTGGCCGGTTGCTGTATCTTGCCTGATTTCTTTGAGCACCCTTTTTTGGGCTCCGGTAAGTTCGAAGGGAAGAACCTTTGTATAGAAATCATTGAAAATGGGGCCTACCTGACTGAATATCACACCGCGGGATTGCTTTTGCCGCTGGGTCTTTATCATACCCGTACGTACCTGGTTCAAAAATAACTCTTCAAATTTCAGCCGGAACAGAGCCTGATGATAAGCCTTTGGCGTAGATGGGAAATGTATGGACTGAAGTGCCTGGAAACGGGAAATTAATTCGTTCTTTTTAGTTATTTCCGGAGGAATGAATTCCGGAAGATTTTTTTCCTGTAATTGAGAAAGAAGCTGACGGGTTAGTTTTGCTATTTGTCTTCCTCCCAGGGACCTGGATTTTAGTTTTTCGGTTCTTTGGAAATTCTTGGTCAGGGAAAATCAAAAAGACTAGTCTCCACACTTAAGGATGCTACCGGCGCGATTCAGTTGGTCTGGTTCCAGGGAATTTCCTGGATGGAGAAAAATCTGCATCCGGGATTCAGGTACAGGGCA
>JABDDT010000044.1 GCA_013287475.1 Bacteroidota bacterium | reverse complement strand
GGGTGGAGTTTAAAGGTTTAAGCAGGTTCATCGGGATTAAAGCCTCGGGAAATATGGGGTAACCCCCGGGAAAAGCGAAGATCGTGAAATAGCCAGTAATAAATAGCCATTACATGAAGTGATGAATGGGTTGCTTCCAGCTCAAATATTGTATAAATTGCCCGTTTGTAAAATGTGGAAGTTTAAAAATTAATGGATGAGCTGGAAGAAGCGAATTTTTTGTTTACAGGTTTTGTTACTGATTAGTTTTTTGACTGATGCGCAGATTTCAAAAACACAGTCTAATGTGTATTCTGCTCATGGATGGCAACTTCAGGATTATCGCTTAGATAGTGTGTTTGGTGCCGGAGTAAACAAAGCATATGATGAATTGCTGAAGGGGAAAAAAGCCTCCACGGTGATTGTTGCAGTTATTGATGCAGGTTTGGATACAGCTCATGAAGATCTGGTAGGTCATATCTGGACAAATACCGGAGAAATACCAGGGAATGGCATAGACGATGACCACAATGGTTATGTTGATGATGTGCATGGCTGGAATTTTCTGGGAGGTAAAGACGGAAGAAATATCACTATTGAGAGTTATGAATCTTACCGGGAATATTATCGCCTGAAAAACGAACCGGGCTCCAATAATAATCAGGATAGTGCTTATCGTGAGAAAGTGAGAAAATATTTGTTGAAGGATTCAGTGCAACTAGCACAGGCAGTTTTTTATCTTGGACAGTTAATTCCACAGATGCGCGCTGCTGATAGTATTTTTAAATTAAATCTCCATAAGGATTCAGTTTATGCACGCGATGTGGCAAAATTTCAAACCCAGGATTCGGCATTAATACTTTTAAAGAAAAATACTTTAATGTATTTTAAAAAATACGGTGTCATGTCTGAAATGCCTCTGGGCGGTTTTATCAAAGAAGCCGATTCATATTTACAAATCTCCAGAGAAAAACTAAAATATTTTTCTGGTGATCCGAATGCGTTGCGCAGGGATATTGTAGGAGATGATTTTAATAATATCAACGACCGAAATTATGGTAATAATAATGTAGCAGCGGGAACTCCTACGCATGGTACGCATGTGGCAGGCATCATTGCGGCTTCACGGGGAAATGGAAAAGGGATGGATGGAATCGATGCGCAGGTTTATATTATGGCACTCAGGGCAGTGCCCGATGGCGATGAAAGAGATAAGGATATTGCGCTGGCCATTCGTTATGCAGTGGACAATGGCGCCCGAATCGTTAATATGAGTTTTGAGAAATATCTTTCACCGGGTAAAAAGTGGGTGGATGATGCTGTAAGGTATGCAGAAGAACATGACATATTACTAGTGGATGCAGCTGGAAATGAATTTCAGAATCTCGACTCTGTAATTCATTTTCCAAATCCAGAATATGAACTGTCAGGCAGAAATTCATGCTGCTGGTTAACAGTTGGTGCAAATGCTGGCGGACCTGACAGCCTTGTGATGGCACCTTTTTCCAATTATGGGAAAAAAGAAGTTGATCTGTTTGCACCAGGTGTCAAAGTTTATTCCACACTTCCGGGTAACCAATATGCTTCTTATAGCGGCACCAGTATGGCTGCTCCCATGGTGAGTGGTATAGCAGCATTGTTGCTGGAATATTATCCCGATTTAAGCGCCCGACAACTAAAGTATATACTCACTCATTCTGTTATGAAACTCCCTGAAAACGAAGTCAAGTGGCCCGGACCAGGCCAGTGGGTGGA
The DNA here is from genome assembly GCA_013287475.1 of Bacteroidota bacterium. Taxonomy (GTDB): domain Bacteria; phylum Bacteroidota; class Bacteroidia; order Chitinophagales; family Chitinophagaceae; genus Puia. The sequence goes on along the minus strand of JABDDT010000044.1, from coordinate 23,919 downwards.
TTTTAATCAATTATCTGCAAGCGGTGGAATAATAAATGCCTACAATGCATTAAAGCTGGCCGCAACTATGAAAGGTGAGCGCGAAAATGGAAAAAAGGTGAAGATCAAAGGCATGAAGAAGGATTGATATCCACAAATCCGGACAATTTTTAGAGACTGTTACCGTTAATAATCCATCAACCTTTGAAAACCCAAAATCTGATCCCTATGTCCCCGAATATTGATAACCAACAGGATCGTCTTGCGGAGATCTTCCGGCAACTCGATAACCAGATTATTCAGGAAAGTAAAGTAGCATTTCTGAAAATTCAAAGCTGGCAGTTTGCTGTTCGCACTCCGGAAATCGGAGCAACCTATTTAAGGGAAGCAGCATCCATGATCACCCAGTCACTTCTTTCTTTCGTTCCGAATAGTTTTGTTTTAAGCGAAGAAGGCTATTATGTGAACCCAATCGAAAATTAAATTATCAGGTAAATCTGACGCATTCTTTCAGCTCTTTTTCTGAATAAGTCAGGTTGTATTGTTTCAACACTTCCTCTGGCACACCATCCCATTGATTTGGAACATTGCCTATATATCCTACATCTTTCACCCCGATTTCTGTGGTATAAAAACCTGTTGCCGTCAGGTTTCGCATCAGGTTGAAAAATGCCACTCCCTGCATCATGTCAGGTTTAGCTTTTTTGGGCCAGGCAATTTCATCAATCATTTCCATTTGTTGTTTCGAATCACAATCCTTAAATGCTTTTTCGTACTTTTTCAGGCATTGCAAATCAAGCCAGCGTAATCCACCACGCATGGGTGTTTGATGTTCCGGCATGTCTTTCACTATAAATTCTATAAATTCTGGAACCTTTGCATCCGAAGCGCTGCCGCTTATTGCATCGCGTGGAATGATAATGTCCCCCAATATTGTGATAGTAGTCATTTCTTCAGCAGTAAAAAAAACTGGTTCCGCAACGATCATTTTTTCGTAAGCTAATTCTTCTTTCATACGGTTTAAACCGGCTACAATCGACTCCTTATCTTTTTCAGCCGGGAGCACAGGACTATTTTCATGCGGTTTACAGGCTTCGGCTATGGCACTAATTGAAATTCCGCCAATAACAAGGGTTTTAATAGATTTTCGTCTGTCCATGACCGTTAATTTTATATGTTTTGCTTTTTCATCTGTTCAACGATGTATTCACTTGTCCTCATGGAAAGTGCGAGTATGGTCCATGTAATGTTCTTATCAGCCTGTGAAACAAAAGGCCCGCCATCCACACAAAACAGGTTTTTGCAGTCGTGAGCCTGGCTGTATTTATTTAAGGGAGCGTGTTTTGCATCATTACCCATTCGAACTGTACCGGCTTCATGAATAATATTTCCAGGTGCGTGCAATCCATAATTATTGTGCTTTCCATCATCACCCCCCCAGGTGATTTTTGCACCCATACTGTCCAGGATTTCAGCAAAAGTCTGCTTCATATGTTTAGCCTGGTTGATTTCATAATCAGTATATGAAGTGTTGAAGCGCAATACAGGTATACCATATTTATCTACCACTTCCGGATCGATTTCACAATAACTGTCTTTTCTTGCGATAGCTTCGCCGCGGCCTGCCATGCCAACGTGGGCGCCAAAAAAATAGCGGTAGTCTTCTTTGAGTGAAGCACCGTAACCTCCGGCTTCTTTCTGGTTGCCGTTTATTTTAAAAGTCCCATTGAGGTTTTCAATACCCCAATTAAATCCATACAATGGCATTCCAAAACCCCCTCCGTATTCAATATGATATCCGCGGGGAAAGTCCAGTTTTTTATTGTCGAGCCACCAGGGACTGTAAACGTGCATGCCGCCAACACCATCTTCATTATATCTTTTTCTGTTGAAGAGATCAGGAATAATACCTCCCATATCTGCTCCGGTAGAGTCGTGGAGATATCTTCCAACCGCGTCACTGTTATTGGCAAGGCCATTTGGATGCCGGGGGGACTTGGAATTCAGTAAAAGCCTGGCGCTTTCGCAGGCACTGGCAGCCAGGATAACAGCACGACCACTAACCTGATATTCCTGCGAGTCCTCTTTATTGACATAGGAAACTCCGGTAGCCAGGCCTTCTTTATCTGTAATTACCTCTCTCGCCATCGCGTTGGTGACAAGGTCTATATTTCCTGTTGCAAGAGCAGGTATTACGAGGCAGGAGGAAGCTGAAAAATCACCATATACTTTACAACTGCGGCCACACTGTGCGCAGAAAAAACAAGCACCTCTTTCTTTATTGATCTGCTTGGTAAGGATGGACAGGCGTGATGGAATTACGGGAACACCTATACGTTTGCCGGCATTTTTTATGAATAATTCATGCAGTCTCGGTTTAGGTGGTGGAAGGAAAATTCCATCAGGATCATTGAATAATCCCTCATTTGTTCCGAAAACACCCAGCATCTGATCAATCTTGTCATAATAGGGTTTAACATCTTCATAACCGATCGGCCAGTCATCTCCCAGTCCGTCGATGCTTTTTCTTTTAAAATCCAGCGGACCAAACCGGAGTGAAATTCTTCCCCAGTGGTTGGTTCTTCCTCCCAGCATCCGCGCGCGCCACCATTCCCATTTTGTATCTCCTACATGAGTATATGGTTCTCCGTCTATTTCCCATCCCCAGTAACATCCGTCAAAATCTCCGAAAGGTCTGAATTTTGTACTGGCACCCCGTCTTGGGGATTCCCACGGGTTTTTTAATTGGTTGGAATCTTTTTTTGGATCAAACATAGGACCGGCTTCGATAAGACAAACCTTTAATCCTGCGTGGGCCAGTACATATGCAGCCATGCCGCCTCCCGCGCCCGATCCGACAATTATAGCATCATATTTTTTTGGCTGCTTATGTACCTGAAGGTCTCCCATAGAATCGTTATGAAGTGAAAAACAAAGTGAAAGAATAAATTTAGATTATAAATATTAAGCACAATAGATTTTTATTTTGAACGGTCTTTTCGCAGGAGGTTTAGCCTTTAAGCTTTTGAATTAACTTGCCTGAAAATTTCAGATGAAATCTTCAGCCGTATATATAGTATCCGCAGTAAGAACGCCGATTGGAAGTTTTGGAGGGATGCTAAAAGATATTTCAGCGACACGCCTGGGATCCCTTGCCATACGCGAAGCTGTATCGAGGATACAGCGTCCGGAAATGGAAATACAGGATGTGCTGATGGGCTCTGTATTGCAGGCCAACCTGGGGCAGGCACCTGCCCGCCAGGCGGCAATATTTGCAGGTCTTTCCAACCATGTAAATTGCACCACTGTAAACAAGGTTTGCGCAAGTGGAATGAAATCGATAGCGATTGGCGCACAGAATATTTTATTGGGCGATGCAGAAGTTGTAGTAGCAGGCGGTATGGAAAGTATGAGTAATGTACCTTTTTATGCAGAACAATTGCGATGGGGAAATAAATATGGCAACAGTCTCCTGATCGACGGTCTCGCCAAAGACGGACTCACTGATGTGTATGATGGTAAAGCAATGGGTAATGCAGCAGAGCTCTGCGCATCCACCTGCGGTATCACTCGTGAAGCACAGGATGCATTTGCTGTGGAAAGTTACAGGAGGGCGCAGGAAACATGGAAAACGAACAAATTCAAAGATGAAGTAGTAGCTGTCGAAATTCAAAAAAAAGGAGAAACTGTACGTTTGGAACAGGATGAAGAACCATTCAATGTAAAATTTGAAAAAATTCCTTCACTTAAACCTGCTTTTCAAAAAGATGGTACTGTGACTGCTGCTAATGCGAGCTCAATGAATGATGGTGCGGCTGCCATGATATTGGTAAGTGAAGAAAAATTAAATCAGCTTGGACTGAAACCACTTGCAAAAATTCTTTCTTATGCTGATGCAGAACAAGCACCCGAATGGTTTACGACTTCACCCGCTATTGCTGTACCCAGAGCCGTTCAAAAAGCCGGATTAAAGATGGGTGATATTGATTACTGGGAACTTAATGAAGCATTTGCCGTAGTCGGTATTGAGAATAGTAAGAGGATGAATCTGGATCCCTCCAAAGTAAATATACATGGAGGTGCGGTTTCACTGGGTCACCCCCTGGGTTGTAGTGGAGCACGTATCCTCGTTACGTTGCTTTATATTTTAAAACAACAAAAAGCGAAATACGGTGCAGCCGGAATATGTAATGGTGGCGGTGGCGCAAGTGCGATGGTTATCGAAAATATTTTATAATCCGAATAAGAATTGCTCGTGTATATAATCAACTACTTTCACAAGGCTTTTACTTTCTTCAAAAACTTTTAACTGCCGGTCAGCACCGGTGCCCCGTTCAAAAATTTTCGGAATGATGCTGACAGCGTCGCGGCTGCCCAGGGGATCAAGCACATCGTCAATAAAATCCAGGAGTTCATAAATCAAAACACGCGTATTGACTTCTTCTTCTTTTCCAAAATCAATAAGATGACCATCAATACCATAGCGGCTTGCACGCCATTTATTTTCATTGATCAGTGCACGTTGGTAAATTATAAAATTCAGGTTTTGTGTTCTTAATTTATAAATTTTCGCACATACTGCCTGAAATAATGCAGCAATACATATCGTTTCTTCTACTGTCATCGGAACATCGCATATCCGGAATTCTACCGTATTGAAAAAGGGGTGAACGCGCAGATCCCACCATATTTTTTTTGCATTATCAATGCAATTCGTTTTGACCAGCAGTTTTATAAAGTTTTCATACGCTTCAATGCTCTCAAAATATTCCGGAATGCCGGTCCGTGGAAATTTATCGAATACTTTTGTCCGGAAAGATTTATATCCTGTGCTGCGACCTTCCCAGAAAGGTGAATTCGTGCTGAGTGCGTAAATATGAGGCAGAAAATAACGGGTTGAATTGGCAATATGATTGGCCATTTCCCGGCTCTCCATACCCACATGTACGTGCAGCCCAAAGATCAGGTTACTTCGGGCGGCTTCCTGCAGTTCATTTACAATTTCATTATAACGTGCATGATCAGTGATAAGCTGACTTTCCCAGTGACTGAAAGGATGCGTACCTGAAGCGCCCACCCAGAGCCCCTGTTCGGCGGCTATTTGTGAAATGGTTTTACGAAGAGTGGATACATCCTGGTATGCTTCTGAAATATCCCGGCAGATATCGGTGCCCACTTCCACGACTGCCTGATGCATTTCTGCCTTTACTTTATCGCGGATCATCTTTTGTCCTTCTATAACAATCTTCTGTTCATGACTCTTGAGTTCCCGGCTCTCGGGATCAATCACCATATACTCTTCTTCTATACCAAGTGTAAAATTTTGATAGTTGATATTAGCCATAACTTTTATCCCATCAATGGTTTTTGTACAGTGCTTCTCTTAATATATTCTCCCCAGGTCAGATTATCCAAACCATCTTTAGCATCCATCGCTCTTTCAATAGCATAATTCGCTGCTGTTTCCACAACCCAGTTGAAATTTTCTTCGCCAACGCTGATTTTTTCAGCATCAGGCGCCGGATTACAGAAATCAATGGCATAGGGAATACCACCTTTTACAGCAAGTTCTACGGTATTGAAATCGTATCCCAGGTATTTATTGATACGTAAAACGATCTGTTCCATCTGCCTGAGTCTTTCTTCAGAAGGTTTGAAATCGGCTACATAACGCAGGTGGTGTGGATTACGGGGTTCGTATGGCATAATGCGTACATATTTTCCACCGATACAATAGCACCGGTAATATTCTTCAAAAACAATCTCTTCCTGAAGCAGCATTACCAGCCTGCCCGTTTCGCTATGCTTCTGATAGAAATCTTCTGCATTCTGAATACGGTATACATTCTTCCATCCTCCCCCGGCAAAGGGTTTCATATAAGCAGGGAAACCCACATACTTAAAAATTGATTCCCAATCGAGTGGATATGCAAGGTTGGAAAATGATAAATCTGTCGTGTCTTCAGGCAGATCGCGGGAAGGAAGAATAACTGTCTTTGGAACCGGCACACCGATTTTTGTAGCTAATGCGTTGTTGAAAAATTTTTCGTCTGCACTCCACCAGAATGGATTATTGATAACTGCAGTACCAGAAATTGCTGCATTTTTTAAATAGGCCCTGTAGAAAGGAACATCCTGAGAAATGCGGTCTATTATTACAGAATAACCGCTTGGGTGACCCTGAATGACTTTATCAATTAAAACTGATTCAGCATGAATTCCCCGCATATTTTTTCCATTTACAGCTTCTATGAATGCCATGGGGAAACTTCTTTCTTTACCGTAAAGCACGCCGATTTTTTTCATGCAGTTTATTTATTTCAGGAAGTTAATTGATTAAGGACAGATAATGGGGAAACATTTCGCGCCATATCGGCCAGTCATGTGCAGCATTCGGTCTCAGATCAAGCCAATGGCGGATATTTTTTTGTTGCAGAATAACATCCATGCGTTCATTATCCGGTTTACATATGTCGTATTCACTCGTTCCGAGAACAATTCCCATTTTCCATAGATTCGGGTTGTTATCATTCGGGATATAGTCAACAGGGTTATTGAAATAAATAGTATCATCATAATAACCATCTGTAAACTGTCTAATGTCAAAAGCCCCGCTCATCGAAAAACAATAGCTGGCAAGGTTCGGATGGCGGAATGCGCTGTTTACTGCATGATATCCACCAAAACTGCATCCGGCAAATGCCATTCTTTCAAAACCTGTTTCATGCTGAGCCCACGGGACAATTTCAGTAGAAATCATACGATCATATTTTTCATGGTTGTAAGCTCTTGCATTTGGAGGAATGGATTTATTATACCAACTGTCCCCATCAATACTATCGGGGCAGTAAATTTTTACCCTGCCGTTTTCAACAAACCAATTCGCCGCTTCTATCATTCCCTGATCCTTGTTCTGATAATATGCTCCCTTGGATGTTGGAAACAATATGACAGGCTGGCCGGCATGTCCGAACACAAGCATTTCAATATCTCGGTTCAGGGAAGGTGAATGCCATTTATAATATTGTTCCTGAATATTCATGCTAAAATGCGTTGGTGGGTAATCAAATTTATTTTTAAAATGCTATAAAAACAAATGAACTCCGTATTCTTGCCTATTTTTGAAAATATGTCATCCGTAGACCCCGAAATAAGATCTGTTGAAACCCTTTCATTTCCGTCAGAAATTCTGGGAAGAGAGCTTCGCCTGGATTTTTATTTCCCTCCTGATACAGGGCAAGATCAGATAGATGTATTATTGGTAAATGATGGCCAGGATCTTGTGAACATGGGCTTTGAGTCTATTCTTAACAAATTATACTTACTAAATTCTATCCGGCCCCTGCTTTGTATCGGTATTCATGCCGGGCCCCTTAGAAAATTCGAATATGGAACAGCCATATCGCCTGATTACAAAGGGAGAGGAAATCTCGCCCGCCGTTATATGGGTTTTATTACAGATGAACTTGTACCGTCCATTCATAAACTTTTTCCCGAAAAGCTGAATAGTCATTGGGCATTTACAGGATTTTCACTGGGTGGCCTGAGTGCACTTGATATAACATGGAGAAACAGGCAGCTTTTTAAAACAGTTGGTGTATTTTCCGGGTCCCTGTGGTGGCGCACTTTGGATAAAGACGATCCGGAATACCAGGATGAACAACACAGGATCATGCACAATCAGATACAGGATGGGCAATACATTCCTGATATGAAATTCTTCTTTGAATGTGGTACTGCAGATGAAACGGAAGACCGCAATGGGAATGGGATCATCGATTCTATTGATGATACGAAAGACCTGATTGCCACGCTTATAAAAAAAGGCTATGATCCGCAATCAGACATATTTTATCATGAAATTTCCGGAGGAAAACATGATACAGATACCTGGGCTCTTGCATTTCCTGTTTTCCTGCAATGGGCTTTTAACGCGTAACGCTTAACGCCGAACGCGTAACGCTTAACGCCGAACGCTTAACGCGTAACGCGTAACGCTTAACGCGTAACGCTTAACGCCAAACGCGTAACGCCTGATACCACTATTGAATAAACACCGTCTTATTTACGACCCCTGCATCTGCAGCTGATGCCAGGCCTCCACCTTCACTGCTCAAACTCAGTTGGTAAATGAAATTTCCTGAAATGGTCAGTTTGGAATTGGCAATCGAAGTTAAACCTGTAAGCATAATTGTAGAAGTCCATGGGTTCATACCTGTAGCATTTTTAGAGCCCAGCACACATTTTAACTTGACAGGTGATGAAGAACTTCCATAACTATATACAGGTGATCCTGCGGCAGAAGATTTGGCGGTTAAATAAGCATACACATTTAATGTATCATACATGGTTCCAACTACATCCAGATAAATTGTATCTCCCATATTCACGGTATCTTTTGTATGATTCATGGAAGTGACAGTAAAATTTGCAGTTACAGGGGGAGTGTAGGGTGGGACAATTGAATTTTTTGTACAACTAAATACTAAGATGCCGGAACATATCAGAGAAAATAAAAATATTTTTTTCATGTTTCTTCCTATTAAGTGTTTAGTTAAATAAATACTTGATTCCAAACTGTAATTGCCAGCGCGAAACTATTGATGTGTTATTCGAAAAGCTGTTTACAAGAGGAACAAAGTTCGTGGCATCAGCGTAGGGAAACGAGAACAGGGGCGTCTTGCCGTCTGCTGACATACCTTCAAATGTTAACGGTGTGGAAGTATTTTGAAGTTTAACTAACCCCCAGTTTCTGTTGAGGAAATTCCCAACGTTGATTAAGTCCAATGTTAAACGCAATGTATGTTTGTCAGTGCCATTTAAAATTTTGGCATTAAAATAAATATCCTGTGTAATGTTTAGATCCAGATCCTTATAGAATGGGAATACTACGGCATTAGCCTGGGCATATTGTCCCCGGTGAGATGACAGATAATGATCCTGATTTATAAAACTGTTCAATTGTGTCCAGATTTGTGCAGCTGTTCTCGGGTCTTTCGCTGTCCCGGTAGTAGTACCACTCATGGTAGCGCTATTATAAGAACCAACGTCAATCAGATTTATTTCTCCCGAATTTCTGGGGATATAGATCAGGTCATTTCCTGAATTGCCATCTCCGTTCAGATCATTGCCATACGTATATGAGCCGACACCTGCCGGAGCTGCCTGAAATATGGCTCCGACCGATGTGGTAAAATGCTCCGAATAGGCAACTCTGTAAGAAGCATATGCAATGATCCTGTGTGGTTGATAGTAATCGGCATACGAAAGATTTGCGCCATTCGGATCTGCATTGCCAACCGGTCTTCCGCTCCATAAGGACGAAGCCGTACTTCCTCCAGCGGCGAGATTTTTTGCCTGACTGTAGGTATAAGCTACACTTACAAAAAAATTGCGGTATGTTTTCTGTATTCGTGCGGTTAAAGTATACGCATATCCCGCAGAAGCATTTTTCATCAATATCGCACTGCTTAAATTAGGTGTATCTGCAGAAGGTCCTCCTACACCCTGCCCGTACCAGTATTTATTGCTGGTAGAGCTTCCTGTGAGATATCTCATTCTGTTATCTGCTCCGGACAGTGCGTACCCGTTACTCTGGTTAAGATTCAGATTGGAGAAATAAACAGCATTTATATCTTTCGAATAAGAAGCCTCGATAGTGGCAATCCAGTCATTGTCAAATTTTTTATCTACTGCCAGGCTTGATTTTATTACGGTCGGATATTTGAAATTATGATCTGTAACAGCTGCACCATAACTGGAAGCACTTTGGGTCTTGGCAGGAGGTGCAGTATTTACTGGTGGAGGAGGATTCGCAATCGCATTATCCGTAAAAGGAACATTGGTGTAATTCCCTCCTGCTATGAGAACACCATTGTTTCCACCCTGGTTTGCCAGCCATACAAATGGAGGCGGACCAGAGAAAATTCCAAAACCACCTCTCAACTGAAGAGTCCTGTCGCCCAACGCATCCCAGTTAAAACCAACCCTTGGAGAAATTAAAATTGCATTACCCGGAGCTTTGCCAATATTATACATGGCCCCGTCTTTGAATGTCAGCTGATCAAAATATGGATTATCTAGGAATAAGGATTTATAAATTGTCATATCATACCGCAAGCCATAAGTCAGTGTGAAATTATTAGTCATGCGCCATTTATCCTGTACAAAGAATCCAATTTCTGTAGAGCCTGCAGAATAGAAAGGAAAGGCACCACCGGGTATGTTGGACCATTGCTGATAATAACTGTTCGTATTGCTTATTCCATTTGCGGAATTATAAAATGCAGTAAGCGAAGGAAACTGGTAACTTCCGGCAAAACTTGGAACGAATGCATCAGTATATTTCCTTGAATAATTTTGAGTTCCGAGTGTAATTTCATGCGCTCCCTTATAAATTGAAACGATATCAGATAACTGATAAACATCGGTGTTGATCAGGTTATTGTAAGTGAAAGTTTCATAACCAAATGAAGCATAAATATTACTTCCGTTCAGGATATCAACCATCGGCATCGTTGTTCCGGGTACTCCGGGTGCACGCGGGTCTCTTTCCTTTGTATATCCTGCCTGGAATTTGTTTGAAACGGTCGGACTGAACCGGGTGTTTAATTCGATTAGGTAAATATCAAAATTGTTGTTAATTACATATTTACTGCCACTATATGGAAGACCGAAAGTGTAGTTCTGAGATGCCGGTCCACGCACAAATCCGGCGCCAGCCCTGCTGGTACTCTGGGGCTGTTCTGAGTTAGATCTCAGGTAATTATATTTTATGGTAAGAGTATTCTTACTGTTTATATTCCAGTCAATCCTGGCAGTAATTTTCTGACTGGCCGATGAAAATGAATAACCCTGAAACGCTCCCGGATCATAATTAAATTTAGTCTTCAGATAATTCGCAAGCGCCGTAAGTGTATCATAATTAGCCTGTGACACTACACCCGCACTTGGTGCAAGGTTCTGCGGACCACCACTGGCAACTACGGTATATGCGGGAGCTGTTTGCTTTACCGTTTCATAGTTTATAAAGAAAAATAACTTGTTTTGTATAATTGGTCCGCCAAATGAAACACCTCTTGTATAAAAACTAAAAGGTGATTTTGGAACAGTAACATCTTCTACATTATATCCCTGAGTATTCGGTCCTTTTAAAAATGTGTATATGGACCCTCTGAATTGGTTTGTTCCGCTTTTGGTAATTGCATTCACACCTGCTCCTGTAAAACCTCCCTGCCTGACATCATATGGAGAAACATTTACCTGAACCTGATCAATGGCTTCGAGACTTATAGGCTGTGCACCTGTCTGCCCTCCTAAAGTACTGGAAAGCCCGAACCCATTATTAAAGTTCGCTCCGTCCACTGTAATGTTATTGTATTGCGCACTGCGTCCTCCAAAACTTGTTCCGAATGAAGTAGTATTGGCAGTAGGTTCAAGTTTTGTAAAATCAGAAATTGAACGGTTTATGGTTGGTAATTGTTGAATTTCTGCATTGGTGATAATTTCCTGACTACCGGTATGACTGTTACTAAAAATTTTATTTTGTTTGGTAGCGGTTACCACAACTTCAGTTAACTGATTTGATTCGGCAATTAAATTAAAATCAGAAGTAAAATCCTGTCCAAGAACAAGATTAATATTTTCCTGCTTGTCGGGTTTGAATCCAATATAACTTACGGAAACAGTATAAGGGCCGCCGATTCGAAGTCCGGGCAGGTTAAATCGTCCGTCTTTACGCGTAGTTGTCGAATACTTTGTACCTGTAGGTGTATGCAAAGCCACCACTGTTGCACCTGCCAACCCAGTTTTCCCATCGGTAACTGTTCCTAAAATCTGGGAAGTTGTTTCCTGTGCTAATAACACATAAGTGCTGCAAATGAAAATTACAGTAAACAAAAGTCGCTTTCTCATAATGCGATTGGTTTTGGTTGTAAAATAAAATCACTTGAAAAAACAATGAGCAGTTAACAGATTAAATAAATATTAACAAAGTAAAAGCAGCGAACGAAAAAGCCTGGGAAGCAATCGGAAGAAAAAATATTTAATAAAGAAAAGAAAAAAATCAAATGTTAAATTTTTTATTAGAATAATTTTATCAACATTCATGACTGATTTCTTCAGATTCATTTTGCTAAGGCTTATGTTCATTGTAAATCAATGAATTATGGCCTATGTAAAGGCCGCGATAAATTGTAACTTTGTCTGTAAATTAATTTTCATGTTAGACAGAATTGAAGATGCTATTGAAGCCATTCGTCAGGGTCGTCTGGTGATTGTGGTAGATGATGAAGACCGTGAAAATGAAGGAGATTTTATTACTGCTGCCCGGAATGCAACGCCGGAAGTAATCAACTTCATGAGTAAATATGGAAGAGGACTTATTTGCGCACCACTGATCGAAGAACGTTGCGATGAACTGGGTCTGGAACTTATGGTGAATAATAACACGGCATTACATGAAACTGCTTTTACTGTTTCAGTTGACTTGCTCGGCCATGGTTGTAGTACCGGTATTTCAGCCCACGACCGGGCCCTGACCATACAGGCATTGGTAAATCCTGCTACGAAACCGGGAGATCTGGGAAGACCCGGTCATATTTTTCCTTTGCGTGCAAAAAAAGGCGGTGTGCTTAGAAGAGCGGGACATACAGAAGCAACTATTGACCTTGCCCGGCTGGCAGGATTCGAAGCTGCAGGTATTTTAGTTGAAATCATGAATGAGGATGGGAGTATGGCCAGGCTGCCGGAACTTAAAGAAATTGCAAAACGTTTTGATTTCAAACTGATTTCAATCCGGGATCTGATCGAATACCGCTTAAAAACCGACTCCCTGATAGAAGAGATTGTTCGCGTGGATATGCCCACCAGGTTCGGTCATTTCAAACTCATTGCTTTTAGGGAGAAAAATACTTCCAATGAACACCTGGCTCTGTACAAGGGAGAATGGAAAGAAAATGAAGCTGTTTTGGTAAGAGTCCACTCTTCCTGTTTTACCGGCGATATTCTGGGATCACTGCGATGTGATTGTGGAGAGCAGCTGCATAAAGCCATGCAAATGGTAGAAGCGAATAAAAAGGGGATTATTCTTTATATGAATCAGGAGGGTCGGGGAATTGGCCTTTTGAATAAGCTGAAAGCCTATAAACTGCAGGAAGAAGGAATGGATACCGTGGAAGCAAATTTACACCTGGGTTTCCCTATGGATAAAAGGGATTATGGAGTAGGCGCTCAGATCCTGCGCTATCTGGGTGTTAGCAGGCTTAAATTAATAAGTAATAATCCAAAGAAACGTTCAGGACTGGCAGGTTATGGATTGGAAATCGTTGAAACCATTCCTATACAGATTCCTTCAAATCCTCATAATGAACGTTACCTGAATACAAAACGGGATAAACTGGGACATGAACTGCAGGAGCAGGAATGAAGAAAGTATGGGAGTATGGGAGTATGGGAGTATGGGAGTGGGCACTCGCGAATTGATCACTCATTTAAAACCAAATTATTTTCCATAAGTCTATCACAAAATATTAAGTTATTTCCCACACTCCCATACTCCCATACTCCCATACTGTTTTGTCAGTTCTTCGCTTCTGTGTTATCCGTAGTTTTCTTCTTCTTCTTTTTCAAAAGTTCATCAAGGTTGTCGAAATCCCGACGGTAGGAGATACTGGTTCCGGAGCTGTTCATCGTATGGTTTCCGAGTGAGAGGTAATTATAAGAATCCCGGTAAAAAAATGTAAGTACAACACGCCCATTTTCAGTGAGCTTCCACTCTGCTGTAACTGTCGGGAGAAACTGAACTGCAGCATAGGTGGCCTGTTGTGTCGTAAGTCCAAAGTCAAGAGCGCTACCTACTGTGAAGGTCAGTCGTTCATTGAGGAAACTTTTAATAACCGAAAGATTGAGATTCGTCCGGTCGTATGTAGTTGCATTGGTTTGTTCATTTGTTTCAAGTGCCGTTCCATTATAGAATGCAGTATTGAAATTTACCCGGATACTTTTGTCTTTAAATACCCTTTGAAAATAACTCGAGAATGAAGTGCTCAGTGCACTGGAAATATAACTGGAAATACTGGATACGAATATTCCGGCGGCGGCATCATTTGCTGAAAAGGCCGAGGAACTCGTACTCGTCGGACCAAAGCTGTTAAATACCAATAAAAACGCAACCTGTTTATTCAGTTCTCCCGGATCGCTGTTAATCCTGTCCAATGTCCATTGTGCATTTATATCATTGCGCAATTCACTTTTGGGAGGAAGCTGCAGTTCAAAACTAATAGAAGGATGCATGAGTTTATCCTTGAGTGAGGCAACCACCCATATCGGTCCAATATAATTTTTCGTATTGCCTGTCAGAGCAGTGGATCCTTTGGTTTCTTCTTTCAAATCATTGAACTGTATATTTTCTGCTTCGTAAACAGCCTGAATATTTATATCAGCATCATACGGATCTCCGGACCAGCGGATAAAATTTTCCGTACCCTGCATGAATTCAAATGGCTTCTTGATGAATGACTGGAAGGAAAAATTATAATTTCCATGATCTATCACATATAAACCGCGAATGCTCATGTCTTCATTGGTACCAACCCGCATCTGAAGGTTACCATGACCCGTTGCCTTGATTATATCTTTGGTGAGCGGATCAATAATCAGATAAACATTAGCGTAGTTATTGGCTGTAACGTCCAGATTTACCGTGAAATTATTGGTAGATGAAACCAATTTCTGATTTTTCATTTCCTTCCCATATACTTTCCAGACGATAAAATCGGCGTCAGCGCTTTCACGGCTGGTATTCGTCGGGAGGTATATATTTGAACTGTCAGTAGGTTCTCCTTTAATATACATCTGCAGGTCTTCCTGCGGACCCGAAAGATTCAGGTTTGCCTTTCCGATCATCGTTCCAAAAAACTGGTTATTGTCGGTTATTCGGGTATTGAGGAGTAAGAGTTTATTTGTATTTATTCCGAAATCGTAGCTAAGATCCCTGAAGGAATGATGATATAATTTGCCTCTGGTTACTTCTGCTGTGTTACCCAGGGAATCCAGGATCTGAAATGATCCGAAATTAATCTGGTCAGCGCGTAAATGAACCATGGCAGAAGGAATATGGTAGGTACAGCGGGTATAAATTACATGCAGCCTGGCATCGGTCAGTTTTATATCGCCAATATAATTCAAACTGTCGCCGGGACCTATAATCTGTAATGAACCTGTGGCATATCCTGTTACATTACTGAAAATAGTGCCGATATATTTCTCGAGGAGGTCGATTTTAGTATTCACCATATTCGGGATAGTGATATTGATGGGCTGCTTTGCACTGTCGCTGGTATTGAATATTCCCTTGAGATCGAAATGATAATCTTTGTTATTGGAATTCACAGTTCCATTCACGATACCTGTTTGTTTGCTGTAGTCTGCTGTCAGATTTATTTTTCCTACGGAGTCGTTGGAAAACCGAAAATATTCTGCCGTACCATTGAACCGGGCATATGTATGATTAAATGGATCCGTTATATCAATATTACCTGTAAGCACCCCTTCCACTCTTTCATCTTTGATGAAGAAGGGTGCAAAGTCACCGATATTTATTTTATGCAATTCGAGATGCATATCATTCCAGTTTCCCTCCGCGGAAGGAGTCGTACTTATCAGAAACTGTTGCTCCCCGCTGTAAATCCTGACAGATTCTGCGGCCACAATATTTTTACTGAAAAGTAATTCCCCGTTTTTATCTATCGTCCAGGTTTTACTGTTGATATCGAATGTGGAAGGATTAAATTTTATTTTCACTCCGTCAGTCAGGGTCTCAACCCGGGCAGAAACATTGGCTGCATTTAAAGTCTGATTCGCACTGGTACTAATTTTTACGTCGGAAATATCATTGAACGAACGTAGCTGAATATGAGTTAACGGAAAATGGAGACTGTCATTGACATACACTTCTCCGATATTGGTTTCAAGTGAAAGACTGTCATAGTTTCCGTTTCCTTTCAGCTCAACTTTATAGAAAGAAATATTTTTATAATTAAACTGTGGTACATCAGCATTTACATTAAGGAGGTTTTGATCACTGTTGATACGCCCGTTGATATTAGTATTATTGAAACCCCGTATGTTTTTTGTAAAAAGGTCCAGATATGGATCTACCTGGCGGGTCGTTATCACGAAGCTGAATTTTTGCTTACTCAGATTTACCGTATTTGGCTTGATATAACTTGGATAATACCTGTGGAGGAATTCCTGGAAGGATGCCGGCAGTTTTTTAATGGAAAATTCACCCACGATGGCTCCTTCAAATTCATTACTCATGACAGTAATCGTTTTACTGCTGTCAATGATATTGGATTCAACCACCAGTGAATCAAACGACATGCGGGATCCTCTTTTATAAATGGATGCGTCAAAGATTCTTGCTTTACCTAAAAAGTGGTCAATATCATTTCCCGTGAAATTAAATCGCAGTTTACCGTTGAAATTAATACTGTCCTTTGTGAAATGAAGCGGGAGAAGATTTGCATTGTCAACAGTAGCATTAAAGTCGAATTTGGGAACAAGCTGGCTGTAATCGATGAGCCCGATTAATGTGGCGTGCAGGTTGGAATCTTTGGAAATTATTTTACCATTAAATCTTTTTTTTGTGACCTGGCCATTTACAAAAATATCCTCGTAAGTATATCCCTGATAACTGAATTCCCTGATATTTCCATCGAGACTGGCATTGATAGTATTCAGCGCCAGGCCCCTGCCCTGAATTTTTCCATTAAATGAAATCTTTCCCAGGCTGCTGTCTTCTAAAAATCTTCCTAACTGAAAATCATTGGTGAGTAAATTACCAGAATAAACCGCCGGCCGGCCCAAAGGCAATTGCATGGTTACATTGGTAACCAGGGTTCCCAGGTTTGTCTCTATAGTACCTGAAGTAACGAAATGCTGAACTGTTCCCTGGAAATTGCCGACGAAACGCAGATTTTCAATCCTGTCTATTCTCGGATTTTCAATTTTTTTGAGTGAAGGAATGAAAGTGATAATATCGCGGTAAGTTGTGCGAAAATCATTTGACCTGAAATCAATGAATGTTTTATTTATATCCGGCAGTCCTGTTAAATGAATATCTCCATTTAATTGGGTATGCAAGCCGGCATTTATTCGGATATTTTTCCCGGCCAGGTCAGATACGGAACCTTTTATTTTACCTGTAATCAGAATATTTTTCTTCCATGTTTTAAGGTCGGACGCAAAAAATGCAATATCATCGCTGTCGATAGTAGCATTTGAAAAATCAGCTTCCATTTTCACCTTGGTTGTGAAATCTGACAGGTCGTCAAAACTTTTAAAGTGCATTGCAAAGTAATTCCGCAGATGGCTTTTTCCGGTATTCAGATCAAAGTTGGAAAATTCCATCCCTTCCGGATAAAATTTAATGGATGCGGATAGTTGTTGAACATTTAATCCGGATTTTTCTTTTGTCGACAAACGCATTTTTGCTCTGATACTGTCTTTTACAATTGAAACATCTTTGAAATCCCCCTGAATATTTGAAAAATGCATGTGATAGCTGTCAAAAACCGTAGCGACATTTTTATCAAGCATTTTATCATCACTGAATGATCCATTCTCTATTAGTACATGCCTGACAATAATATTCCAATCCGAAGGATTCCAGCGCAGGTGAAGCGGGTCGTTTTTAATTACAGAACTTTCATTGACCGGAGTCGGGCATTTACCATTATAGCCGCGGATTGAAAAATCAGGTTTGGTGATTTTTAATAAATGGATCAAAGCCTTTTTACTATTTAAATCCAATTGCTCTGCATCCATTGATAATGCACCCAGATTTAGTTCCATATCCTCTCCCCTCCATGCATCCTGTTTTATTAAATGAAGTTTGGATATATCGATATCGCGCATTTGCAGCTGAATGGTTTTTTTATCTGATGAAGGGCCGGAACCGAAATAGTCTGCAAGGAATTGATAATTCCAAACGGAATCATTTCGATATAAATGCAGGTAAGTGTCTGTAAGACCGATATACTTTAACTCAATTTTATCCTTCATGAAGAACCAGTCGGTGATATTAACCCGAGCCTGTCCCGAAGATAAAAGCGTATCACCCTTCTGGTCTTTCACCAATACGCCATTCAGTTTCATTTTATTGAACAGTGAAAAGTCTATATCCTGAATTGAAACTTTTGCGTGAAGGTTTCTTGAAAGCGTACTTGTGACTCTTGTCAGCAGCCAGTTTTGAACCGGATGAGTATGGATAATTGCCCATAGGAAAACCAGGAGAAGGAGTAGGGTGAGCAGCGTCCTGCGTACTATTTTGCCGGCCTTTTTCAGATACGAAGATTAGATTGGCTAAAGTACAAAAAGCATGCTGAAAAGCCTAACGCTTAATAGCCTTCGGCATCATCATCGCCGCGCCAGTCTGCTACGCCTTCAATTTCTCCGGTTGGGAAAACCCGGATCACTTCAGTTCGGCCAATGGCTCCCTTGCTCCCAATTTTATATCCCATTTTCTGCAATTGAATGGAAACCTGTTTCGGGAAGTCTTTTTCAACATACAGAGTATCCGGCAGCCATTGATGATGAAATTTAGGTTTATTGACGGCATCTGATGCAGACATGCCAAATTCAATGATATCTATCAGGGTTTGAAAAACAGAAGTGGTAATGGTTGTACCACCCGGTGTACCGAGAATCAGAAATGGTTTGCCATTAAATAATGCAATAGTCGGTGTCATCGAACTCAACATCCTTTTCCCCGGAGCAATGACATTGGCCTCACCTCCAACTGCACCATACATATTGGGCACACCAGGTTTGACACTGAAATCATCCATTTCATTATTAAGTAAGAATCCGGCACCTCCTACAACAGTACGGCATCCATAACCTCCATTCAGCGTAGTGGTTATGGAAACACAATTTCCATATTTATCATAAGTATCAAAATGCGTTGTCTCCTCACTTTCCGGAATAATCCCGGCACCAGTCGATTTACTATTTCCTGCGGAATCCATATTGAATTTTTTCATTCTCTCCCTGACATATGGATAACTTATCAATGTTTTCACAGGAACTTTAAAGTAGTCCACATCCCCAAGATATTTTGCCCGATCGGCGTAGGCAAGCCTTTCTGCTTCCGCCATTAAATGAACGGATGGAACTGTTTCAAAACCCAATTGTTTCAAATTTCTGTCTTCTACCATCCGCATCATCTGTGGTAACAGAACACCTCCGCTGGAAGGAAGTGGCATGGTAATCAGGGTAAAATCGTTTTTATATGTGAATACGACGGGTTCTCTGCTTTTTGCAGTATAGTTCTTCAGGTCTTCATAGCCGATCAGCCCACTGCCCCTTTTCATTTCCTCCACGATCAGGCGGGCTGTTTCACCTTCGTAAAAACCTTTGGCACCTTTATCACGGATTCGTTTAAGGGTCCCCGCCAGATCTTTCTGAATAAGGATATCTCCCGCTTTCCAGCCTTTATCTTTTATAAAAACGGGCATGACGGTATTATACTTTTTAAAATCTTCCTGATTTTCATTCAGATCATTCGCTTCAGCAGCACTGATCGGGAATCCTTTTTCAGCCAGATCAATTGCAGGCTGTATTAATTTGGCAAAAGGCAGCCTGGCAAATTTGTAATATGTAAATATGCCGGCCACAGATCCGGGAACCCCTGCCGCAAGATGTCCATCTTCACTTTTGCCTGAAATCACGTTTTCCTTTTCATCCAGATACATATTCCTTCCTGCAGCAACAGGAGCTTTTTCCCTGAAATCAATCGTAATATTTTTCCCGTTCGATAAACGGGCAACCATAAAACCTCCACCACCAAGATTACCTGCAGCAGGGTAAACCACGGCTAATGCCAGTTGTGTTGCAATGGCCGCGTCAATTGCATTGCCTCCCTCTTTCAGAATTTGAATACCCGCCCTGCTCGCCAGCGGATGTGCAGAAACTACCACTCCATTCCGACAGGTAACATGTTTTTTAGAATGGTAATAAATTTTCGGAACCTGCTGAGCGCTTACGGATAAAATACATTCTGTTATTAATAAAGACAATATAACTTTTGCTTTCAAATTTGTATTCATTAGATAAAAATTATGTAAAAGTAATGAAGTGTTCTCTTTGATTTACCGCCAAAATAATAACGCGCGGTGTTTCATCGGGGATTCATTAATTTGGTGAATACTAAAGATGTTTATCCCAGATGAAAATTTTCTTAATTAACATATTTGTATTCGTTCTGATTTCAGAATATGTACCCGCTCAAATGCCAGAAAACATCAATTCTTCGGAGATACTGCTCCGGATGAAAAAGTTAGAAGTGCTGGGATCCGTTTTATATATAGCGGCGCACCCGGATGATGAAAATACCAGGCTGCTGTCCTGGCTTTCTCAGGAAAAATTATACCGGACAGGCTATCTCTCGCTAACCAGAGGGGATGGCGGACAAAATCTCATTGGGGATGAACAGGGCATTGAACTTGGACTGATCAGAACACAGGAACTTTTGGCAGCAAGACGTTTGGATGGAGCCGAACAGTTTTTTTCAAGGGCCTATGATTTTGGGTTCTCCAAAACCACGGAAGAAGCCCTGCGGATATGGGACGAACAAAAAATATTAAGTGATGTGGTATGGATCATAAGAAAATTTCAGCCGGATATTATCATCACAAGATTTCCCGAAGATAAACGTGCTGGTCATGGACAACATTCCGCTTCTTCTGTTCTTGCACGTCTCGCTTTCAGTGCTGCAGCAGATCCAAAACAATTTCCTGAACAACTTAATAATGGAGTGCATCCCTGGCAGGCCAAACGGTTGTTCTGGAACAATTATAATTTTGGTTCAGTCAATACAACAAGGGAAGACCAACTGAAAATTGAAGTGGGTGGCTTTAATCCCCTGTTGGGAAAAAGTTATGGTGAGATAGCGGCAGACAGCCGCAGCCAGCACCGCTCCCAGGGTTTTGGCATTGCACATTCAAGAGGAAATAGTTTGGAATATTTTACACTGACAACGGGAGAAAAGGCTGATTCTTCGCTCCTCCAAAATATTAATTGCAACTGGAGCCGGATTCCCAACGGTGCATCCATTATTAAGCAGATTGATAAATTAATAGAAAACTATAATCCCTCATCACCATATCAGTCATTACAAACACTGGTGGATATTTATAAAAGCATCAAAGCATTGCCTGCAGGTTACTGGCGTGAAGAAAAACTAAAAGAAACTATTTCCCTGATACAGGCTTGCAGCGGATTATATATGGAGGCCACTGTTACTCAGGCTTATGCAATACATAATCAGAATATCCCCGTTACACTGCGGGTAATTAACCGGTCTCCCGTTTCAATAATGCTGAATTCAGTAAGTATGAATCAGCAGGATACAAACTGGAACCAGCCATTACAGTCCGGGGTGAATTATTCCATTGTTCGAAGGGTATCTTTGAAAGATTTACCCATTTCACAACCTTACTGGCTGGTCGAACCTATGTCGCCCGGTTCATATAACGTACAGGATCAGACGCTGATCGGAGATCCTGAGAATACACCTTCACTGGAAGCTATTTTCAGCATAACACTTTATAACGAATCATTTTTAATTCGCCAGAGAGTGAATTTCAAATCTACCGATGCAGTGAAAGGTGAGTCATATCAGCCGCTGACAATCGTACCAGCCTTAATGGCTTACTGTGATCCTTCACTGCTTGTTTTTACCAAAGGAAAAGAAGAGGCTTTATCAGTCGTAATCCAGGAAAAAGTGATGAAATATCCTGACGAAGAAAAATCTTCAATTCACATGACCGGTGTTACGACAGAAAACAAAACCGAACACGCATCTCCGGTTATATCCATAACTCCTGTTGCAGGTATTGAGACCAGAAAACTATCTGCTGTTATAAAAAGGCAAAACTTTTGGTTGAAATCAAATGAGCAGAAAGATTTGAATGAAGAAACCTGGGTCACTAATTTACAACAGGGTACTTCAGATACAGTTCTTCAGTGCCGTACTATTTCATACGAACATATTCCCAGAATTGACTATTTCAAACCAGCCAAATCAACGATTGTTTCAGTCGACCTGAAGACCGCAGGAACCAGGATTGGATATATTGAAGGGGCGGGTGATAAAGTTCCGGATGCTTTAACTGCCATGGGATACACAGTTATCAAATTAGATGCAAATTCTGTGACGGAAGAAGGATTAAAAAACCTGGATGCAGTTATCGCAGGGGTACGGGCCTATGATGTGCACGATTGGTTATCCGGAAAATATCAGGTGCTGATGAACTACATAAAAAACGGTGGAAACCTGATTGTTCAATATAATCGCAACCAGGGACCGGATTCTACAGGCATCGGGCCATTTCCTTTTGGGATTTCCAATGCCCGGGTTACAGAAGAAAACGCTCCGGTCCATTTTCTGATTCCTTCACATCCGGTTCTTCATTATCCGAATGAGATCAATGATAAAGATTTTAACGGATGGATCCAGGAAAGAGGAATTTATTTCGCCCAGCATTTTGATCCGGGCTACCAGGCCATTTTTTCTATGCATGATACGGGAGAACCGGATCAGAATGGCAGTCTTATTACCGCCACTTATGGGAAAGGAAGTTTTACCTATACAGGCCTTGTCTTTTTCCGTGAACTCCCTGCAGGCGTTCCCGGAGCCTATCGCCTGCTTGCCAATATCATTGCACTCAATAAACCAAAAGATAAATAGAGCATGCTTAACAGAAGGGAAATCGCATTTATCGTAGCTATCGTGACAGGTATTACTGTAGGCCGGCTTATTAAGAAAGTTACTCTTGGAATGCTTATCGGTTTAATGCTTGGATTGATTGCAGCTATGCTGATGGCAAATCGCAGAAGCGATTCAAAATGATGATATGAAAGAATTGCCGGATGAAAAGCCTCCATTTTTTAAATCCTGGAATTCCTGGTATGTGATGGTTATTGGCTTCCTGGTCCTGCTGATCATTTTATTCTATCTATTTACCAAACATTTTTCATGAGCTTTACCGACTGGATCGTTCTTATCGTGACGCTGGCCGGTATTATCCTGTATGGATTATATAAAAGCAGGGCCGAAAAAAATCTTGAAAGTTATTTCCTGCTTAACAGGAGTTCTTCCTGGTATCTGATTCTTCTGGGCATTATGGGAACACAGGCAAGTGCAGTTACATTTCTTTCTGCACCGGGTCAGTCCTATACTGACGGAATGCGTTTTGTTCAATATTATTTTGGTTTGCCACTCGCCATGGTGGTGCTCTGTATTACATTCGTTCCGGTATTTCATAAACTGAAACTTTTTACCGCCTATGAATTCCTCGAAAAAAGATTTGATGGTAAAACAAGAACATTTACATCTCTTTTGTTTTTATTGCAGCGCGGACTTTCTACCGGAATCAGTATTTCAGCGCCATCCATCATCTTATCTTCTTTACTGGGATGGAATATCCTCTGGACCAATATCCTGATGGGAGGACTCCTGATCATCTATACATTTACCGGCGGTGCAAAAGCTGTTGCCTATACACAGCAGATTCAATTTATTATCATTATTGCCGGCATGTTTATAGTTGGTTATATGGTTGTTCACCTTCTTCCGGGAAATATGGGATTATCAGATGCACTGCATATAGGAGGTAAGGCCGGAAAATTAAACGTAATAACTTCCGGCAAAGATGAACATGGATTTCAATGGAATGACCGCTACAATATATGGAGTGGAATCATCGGTGGTTTTTTTTTACAATTGTCCTATTTCGGCACAGATCAGTCGCAGGTGGGCCGTTATCTGACTGCGCGCTCCACGCGCGAAAGCAGGTTGAGTTTATTACTTAACGGTCTGGTTAAAATTCCCATGCAGTTTGGTATACTACTTCTTGGCGTACTCGTTTTTTCTTA
>JABDDT010000043.1 GCA_013287475.1 Bacteroidota bacterium | reverse complement strand
ATAACGGGCTGTGAGGCACTGATCGCCAGAACCGGAAGCATTATGATGAGTTCTGCACAGGATAGTGGCAGAACCGTCAGCGTCTATGCTCCTGTTCATATATGTATCGCTTATTCCAGCCAGCTGGTATATGATATCCGGGATGGTATCGAACTCCTGACGGAAAAATATAAAAACAAAATTCCCTCTTTTATTACGGTAGCTACTGGTCCTAGCCGCACGGCAGATATTGAAAAAACGCTGGTTGTTGGTGTCCATGGTCCAAAAGATGTTTATGTTTTCCTGGTAGATGCCCAGTGAATTATATTTGCCAATGCAAATCGCTGCAGGCAAAAATATTTTCTTTATTTCTGACTTCCATCTCGGTACACCCGATCGCCTCGCCAGTTTGCAACGGGAGAGATATATAATTGAATTTCTTGATTCCATTAAGCATGAAGCGGCTGAAATATTTATTGTCGGTGACCTTTTTGACTTCTGGTTCGAATATAAAACAGTGGTTCCAAAAGGTTATGTACGCATTCTTGGTAAACTGGCTACTTTAACGGATGCCGGTATTCCTATCCAATTTTTTGTCGGTAACCATGATATGTGGATGAAAAATTATTTTGAAAAAGAACTATCCATTCCGGTTTATTACGAACCAAAGACCTTTATACGTAATGGGAAGAAATTTTTGATCGGACACGGTGACGGATTAGGTCCGGGCGACGGAGGATATAAATTACTGAAAAAAATATTCCGAAATAAATTCAGCCAGGGACTATTTGGCGTTCTGCCACCCGTGTTTGGTGTAGGTATTGCAAATTATTTCAGCAGAAAAAGCCGAACCGCAACGCAACAGACGGACGAAAAATTTCTTGGTGAAGAAGGTGAATGGTTGATTCAATATTGTAAAAAGAAGCTTTCAGAGGAAAATTTCGATTATATGATTTTCGGCCACCGCCACCTCCCCATTGATTATACATTTCCTAAT
This sequence comes from Bacteroidota bacterium, assembly GCA_013287475.1. Taxonomy (GTDB): domain Bacteria; phylum Bacteroidota; class Bacteroidia; order Chitinophagales; family Chitinophagaceae; genus Puia. The sequence goes on along the minus strand of JABDDT010000043.1, from coordinate 24,954 downwards.
GGCACCAGGTATATCAACCTGGGTGACTGGATCCGATATTTTAGTTATGCCTCATTCGACGGTGAAGGATTGGAGTTGAAGAGCTACGATCCCAAATTGGATTATAAGATAATCAGAAAGTGAAAAAAATCATTCTCATTTTAATTGTCAGCTTATACGTGGGCAGTTTGTCCGCGCAAACGGATACGATCCCGAAGGAATCCTGCTTGATAAAAGGATCATTTGTTGACTTTCAGGTTGATAACCTGGGGAATCTGTTTTTGCTTACGCCAGAAAATCAATTAAAGAAATACAATGCAAAGGGTGATTCCCTGGGCGTTTTTAATGATGTCAGGAGATATGGGAAAATTGCATATATCGATGTGACAAATCCACTCAAGATCCTTCTTTTTTATCAGGAATTCGGAACCATTGTAATGTTAGACAGGTTTTTAAATAATATCAACAGTATAGATTTGCGGCAGTTGGGTTTTTACCAGGTGACATGTATTGGACTTGCATACGATAATAATATCTGGGTTTATGATGAGCTTGCGGGTCAGCTGAATAAAATCGGAAGTGATGGAACACTTATTAACCAAACCAATGATATAAGGCAATTTACCGATTCAGTTCCTGATCCTGTATTGCTCACAGACCAGGGTGGACTAGTATATCTGTTCGATCCACAAAAAGGAGCTTTTGTTTTTGATCACTATGGCGGATTTCAAAAACTTATTCCTTTAAAAAACTGGCGTCATTTTTCTGTTATCAATAAAACTTTGTTGGGATGGAACGGTCATGAGTTTCTGAAATACGAGGATAAAATAATGAACAGTGAAGAAAAGAAGAGAATTCCGGCCTACTATTTGCCAGCGCTTAAAATCCTTATCATGCCGGACTTTCTTTATGTGCTGAAAGCCGATGGTATTCACGTGTACAAGAACTGATCAAATATGAATGGATTTTGGAATCAACTGGTATTTGACAACCCGATAAAAAAATACTTCTATATTTTTATTGCGATAGCCTTAAGCATTCTCCTCAAACGTATTATTTCGAATTTTGTCGCTGGCCAGTTATTCAGAGGCGCCAAAGCGATTGATAAGGGTCTTGATAAGAATGTCTTTGTCAAGCTGATGCTTCCGCCATTGGAAATTTTCCTTATCGCCTTTGTTTCCATCGCTTCTATTGACAGACTAAAATTTCCGGGAGTCCTGGAATTCGAAATATTTGAAATCCCATTTAAATCCATCGTACATGGATTTGCTAAAACTATACTCATTATAGTATTTATCTGGCTGATTTTGCGAACTATCGATTTTGTATCCATGTTGCTTAAGGAAAAAGCCAGGGTTGCAGGTGATCTTAAAGATCATCAACTAGTAGTTTTTTTCAGGGACTTCCTGAAAGCAATCATTGGTATCATTGGAATACTGATGGTTCTTGGATTGGCTTTCGGCTTTGAAGTGAGCAAATTATGGACCGGTCTGGGCATTGCAGGTGCAGCACTTGCTCTTTCCACAAAAGAAAGTATTGAAAATCTGATTGCTTCATTTATTATTTTTTTCGATAAACCCTTTATGGCAGGAGACGTCGTTAAAGTAAATAATATCTCAGGAACTGTAGAAAAGATCGGGCTGAGGAGTACCAGAGTACGGACAGATTTTAAAACATATGTCACTATTCCGAATAAACAAATGGTCGACAGCATTGTGGATAATCTTACATTGCGCACCTATCGCAAAGCGGAGATAAGACTTCAGTTTGATTCCTCCACAAATGCAGAAATTATTGATTCATTTATAAAAGACTGCAGGAATATGCTGCAGGATAAATCAGATATTATTGATGCCACCGTTTTCCTAAACGATATTTCAGGAACTGCGTTTCAGATCAGTATTGATTTTTTCACGACACCCATTCCACTGGCTGAATTCAATGAAATAAAGCAAAAAATAAATATTGAGATTTTGGATCTGATCGAAAACCGTAAGATTGTGATTGCCGGATCGGGGATGACAGTGAAGATTACTTCAGATTCGCCTTCATCTCAAGGAGGAAATGCCTGACATCTTCCAGTTTTTTAATTGTTTCAAATTTCTCTTCGGCTCTGGAATTTTTCTTCAAAAAATCTTTGGCGCCCTCTATCGTATATTTTCTCTGTCGTAGAAGGTGATAGATTAAATGGAGATTTTTAATATCTACCGGACGGAAATAACGGTCTCCCTTTTTATTTTTCTTAGGCTGAAGAATATTGAATTCTGCTTCCCAGAAACGAAGAAGGGATTGATTTACACGAAACATCTCAGCAACTTCACCCATGGTGTAGTATTGTTTCTGAAACAATATTTCGTCCTCCGGAATTTGTATAAGATCAGCTTCTTCAGATACCTGCCTGATGGATTTCCGGCCCCTGCCTGATTTTAATTTCAGAACCGGATCAGATATCTGTGTTTCATCAACCGGTTCTGCCATCGGGATCTCACCAGTCGGTTCATTCGGTTCTTCGGGAACCTGTTGATTTTCTGTTGATTTTAATTTTTTAATGCGGACACCTATATTTAGTGGCTGATCTTCCGTACGCAGTTGAATATCCTGCGGTGAGGTTGATTCTTCAACAAATTTCATGGAGATCTGAGAGAACGTGGTCATGCTTATTCAAAAATAACAAAAACTATTCCGAAACAATCTAAAGTAGTCCGAAAAAAACTTAGTCAAAGCTCTGGTTGCTCGAAGAAGCGAGTTTAAGCAGCCGGTCGTATTGTTCGGGGGTAATATCATTATAAAAATAGAACACCGGATCAACGGGTTCTCCATTTCGATGAACTTCATAATGGCAATGCGGGCCGGTACTTTTACCCGTATTTCCTACCCAGCCAATGACTTCTCCTCTCTTAACCTTTTCTCCCGGGTGAACTTTGATTTTGAACATGTGCCCGAAAAGTGTGGCATAACCATACCCATTGTGAATCAACACGTGGTTTCCATACCCATTACCAGTATTGCCTGCAGTTTCAACGGTACCATTGGCCGTTGCATAAATGGGAGTGCCTTGGGGTGCTGCGAAATCCAGTCCCGCGTGAAACTTGGTGGTTTTATAAACGGGGTCAATGCGGTACCCGAAACCTGATGCGATTCTTTTCAAGTCCTTGTTGCTTACCGGTTGAATGGCAGGAGTACAGGCGAGCAGTAGCTCCTTATTCTTGATAAAACCATTAATATCATCGTAGGATTTTGTTTGTGCGTGAATTCGGGCGCTCAGGCTGTTGAGTGAATTAGCGATGGAAACGGCCAGATTCTCCTGATCCATTCCCTGAACGAGCTGGAATTCCTGTTGTTGGGCAAGACTTTTGGCTCTGGCACTATCCGGGATAGGATTGGCTTCAAAAATGGCCCGGTAAACTTCATTATCTCTTTTCTCAAGTCCGGCAATTTGTTCCTGCATTTTTTTAACCTGCTCATTCATGACAAAATAATTGTCTTTCAACGCTTCATTGGTCTGCATTAATCTCTTTTCGTTGGCAGAAGGAAAGTAACGATAAGCAAGCGAGACAAGAATAAGTGCGGTAACGATGGAAGCAGATAAAAAGCCAAGAATACGAAGCAGGGTTACTCGCAGCGGTGTTTCCAGTTTTTCGTACCGGAGGGTATTGGTATTATAGTAATATTTAATCTTTTTCATGCAGTCACCTGGTACCGGACCACTGTTTACGAAGTGGACGCTGTACCTTTGCAGCGCCATATTAATAACGCAAGTGTACTAATTATTATCCTTTTATGAACCCCGATTTAAAGATTGTAGCTAAAATATGATGGGAAGCGCTGAGATACGGGATAAATTTCTGGATTTTTTTAAATCTAAAGCTCATGTCATTGTTCCTTCTGCTCCGATAGTGACAAAGAATGACCCGACTCTGTTATTTACCAATGCGGGCATGAATCAATTCAAGGATTATTTCCTCGGAAATAAAGCGGCACCATATCCCAGGGTGGCTGATACCCAGAAATGTTTAAGGGTGAGTGGCAAACACAACGACCTGGAAGAAGTAGGAGTGGATACCTACCACCATACGATGTTTGAAATGCTGGGTAACTGGAGTTTCGGCGATTATTTCAAAAAGGAAGCAATTGCCTGGAGCTGGGAATTATTAACGAAGGTTTACCAAATTCCAGTCGACCGGATTTATATAACAGTACTTGGAGGTGACAAATCAGAACAGCTCCCACCCGATGACGCTTCTAAGTTAGAATGGATGAATTGGGTTTCACCGGAAAGAATCATTGCAGGTAGTAAAAAGGATAACTTCTGGGAAATGGGCGATACCGGCCCATGCGGACCCTGCACAGAAATTCATGTAGATTGTCGTACGGATGGAGAACGTAAAAATCAGGATGCTCTGGAGCTGATTAATAAGGATCATCCCCAGGTCATCGAAGTATGGAATATCGTTTTCATTCAATTAAACCGTGCCAAATCAGGAGCTCTCGAGCTTCTTCCATCCAGACATGTGGACACCGGGATGGGTCTTGAAAGACTGGTGCGTGTTCTTCAGAATAAACAAAGTAATTACGATACGGATATTTTTAGTGGAACGATTGCCATGATTGCGAAAATAAGCGGGATGATTTATTCGGGTTCGGATAAAGAGAAAAAAGATATTGCATTTCGGGTAATCGCTGATCATATCCGTGCCATTTGCTTTACAATTGGAGATGGCCAGCTTCCTTCAAATACAGGAGCAGGCTATGTTATAAGAAGGATTCTGCGTCGTGCAGTAAGATATTATTATTCTTATCTGAATCGGAAAGAACCACTTTTATACCTCCTGGTACAGGTTATTGCAACCCAGTTTAAAAAAGTGTTTCCTGAATTAGAAGATCAACGGGGTTTTATTGAAAAAGTTATTCATGAAGAAGAAGAAGCCTTCCTGCGCACACTGGATAAGGGAATAAGGATCTTCAATGAATATATTGAAAACGGAACAGCTCATAAATCAGAATCAGCATTCCACTCGGAAAAACGAATCTCAGGTGCATTTGCATTTAAATTAAATGATACTTATGGCTTCCCGATAGATCTCACTTCTCTGATGGCGAGAGAAATCGGGTGGACGGTAGATGAAAAGGAATTTGAGAAAGAACTTCAAGAACAGAAAGACAGGTCACGTGCGGCAGGCCAATTGGATACGGGTGACTGGGTTCCCGTTCACGAAAACGGAAAGATTATTTTTTCAGGATATACAGAGCTCGATACGATTACAGAAATCAATCGGTGGAGAAAAGTAAAAGTTAAGGGTAAGGATATCTACCAGGTCGTTTTAGCTAAAACACCTTTTTATGCTGAAAGCGGTGGCCAGTCAGGGGATACCGGCGTCCTGACGATTGACGGGGAAATTATTGAAGTACTGGATACAAAAAAAGAGAACGATCTTATCATTCACTATACGGATAAATTACCTTCAGACCAGAGGGCACCTGTGATTGCACATGTGGATGCGGAAAAAAGAAAAAATACAGCAGTACACCATACTGCAACACATTTGCTGCATGCAGCATTGAGAAAAGTGCTGGGTATGCATGTAGTTCAAAAAGGTTCATTAGTAAATTCTAATCACCTGCGCTTTGATTTTTCACATTTCGCAAAACTCACAAAGGAGGAACTGGAGGAAATCGAGGGGATGGTTAATGAAAAAATCAGGGAAAATATTCCGGTTATCATTCGGGAAATGCCCAGGGAAGAAGCTCTGAAAATCGGAGCCATGGCTCTTTTTGGAGAGAAATATGGAGATATTGTAAGAGTCGTAATGATCGATCCTGATTATTCCGTTGAATTATGCGGAGGCACCCATATGTTGGCCACAGGTGAATTGGGATTTTTTAAGATCAGGACTGAATCAGCAATTGCTGCCGGAATAAGACGAATTGAGGCAATTGCGGGATTAGCAGCTGAAAACTATATAAATGATGAGCTGAAACTTTTGTCTTCAGTCCGTGAACAATTAAAAAATCCGAAAGATCTATTAAAATCGTTGCAGGATCTGCATTCCGAGTCGAATGACATACGCAAAAGGATCGAATCAATGGAAATGAAACAAGCGGCTCATCTGAAAACTGAACTGAAGAATGAGGTCATTTCCATTGGGAAGTATAAATTCATTGAAAAATTAAGTGAAGGTATTGGACCAGAGGCCTTAAGAAAACTCGGTATTGAACTACGCCAGGAAATTCCACAGGTTCTGCTGGCACTGGCTACTGTATCGGATGGTAAACCATTCGTGGTAATCGGTCTGGGAGACCAGGTTGTCAATGAAAAAAACCTGGATGCTATAAAAATTGTAAAAGAGATTGTAGCGCCGCAAATAAGAGGAGGCGGGGGCGGTCAAAAGACACTGGCTACAGCCGGAGGACAGTATTCCGGTTCACTTTCTAAAGTACTTTCAGATGTAAAAGCCCTTCTGGCATAGATTACCGATGACCGTTTTGACTCCCACAGTCCCATACTTCCATACTCCCATACTTGTTTAAGGTTCTGTTAAACATCTATGATCCGGTTTATCCGAATATTTTCGTATTTCAGATTTTTTCCTATATTTGAAATACGAAACTTGACGTAGTCACATAACAAAAAATTAAACAGAGATGAAAAAATTTATTTGCAAGGCTGCATTAATGGGGGCTCTTTGCGTGGCTCTTAGTCAGCTAACGATAGCTCAGCCTGCCGTACCTCCTCCTCCGTCTCCTGCTATTGTACCAGATGCAGTGATCAGTGAAGATGGAGGTCAGACAGAAATTGTTATCAGACAAAAGGGTGATAAAGACGCGAAAGTTACACTTGAAATTAAGAACGGTGATTTTTTCATCAATGGAAAACCATTGGAGAAATTCGATGATCAGAATATTATCATTGAAAAAAGAAAATTAGAAGAGAATACAGATTGGCCGGAAATTGCTTACTCCCGTTCTCCTTTCCGGGAACCTCGTATTATAAATGATGGAATGATGGAAAGAAATCTGGAAAACATGGACAGGCAAAGAAATTTGCAGAAATCAATTCTGATAAGGATGAATTCAGCTTTCCTTGGTGTCTCTTCACGAAAAGCAGAAAAGGGTGGCGCTACAGTACTGGAAGTAACGAAGGGTAGTCCTGCTGAAAAAGCCGGTATTAAAAAGGGTGATATCATTACAAAACTGAATGATACGAAGATTGAAAGTCCTGAAAATCTTTATGAAACTGTTCATAATTTAAAACCAGGAGATAAAGTGAAAATCCTTCTCACAAGGGATGGTAAAGTCCAATCTGTGGTTGCAACGCTTGATAAGTCGGAACAGATGTCTAAAGATTTTAATTACAATTACAATTATAAATTTAAAATGCCTCCCATGCCGGATATGGGAGATATACAGTTTGACGGAAATTGGGGGCCACGGCAGCCAAAGCTCGGTATCAAGGCACAGGATGCAGAAGATGGTAAGGGAGTAAATGTTCTTGAAGTGGAAGACAGTTCGGCAGCCTGGAAAGCCGGTTTGAAAAAAGGCGATATTATCCTGCAGTTTGACGGATCAGAAGTCAACAGCACTAATGAATTGGTTGAGCAATTTCAGGATGCCCGCAGGAAATCAACCGTAAAAGTAAAGATTCAAAGAGGGGGGACTACCCAGGATATAGATATTAAAATTCCCCGTAAATTGAAAACGGCAGAACTCTAGGAAGAACAAATGAATTCATAGAAACTTCCTACGATTTTTTACCTTCGTGCACTGGATTCAACTGGTTCACGCTAAGCGCAGAGAACCGGCTAAAAGCTGGCCTTTCTTTGCGCTTTTGCTTGCTTCAGGATCCCCCAGCTTATTAATATGCATGAAGAAGTATACGAAACTGTCATAGGTCTGGAAGTGCACGCACAATTGCTTACTAAATCCAAATTATTCTCAACGGATGAAACAGAATTTGGGGCGGAGCCCAATACGCATATTAGTACTGTTAACCTGGGTTATCCGGGAACATTACCAGTACTGAATGAAGAGGCAGTTCGACTTGCTGTTAAAATGGGTCTTGCCTGTAATTCAGAAATAGAAACCTTAAACTATTTCGCGCGGAAAAATTATTTCTATCCTGACCTCCCAAAGGGATATCAGATTTCACAGCATACTGCTCCAATTTGTAAAGGTGGTTATATAAAGATTGTACAATCCGCCAATGAAAAAGAAATTCGTTTAAACCGGATTCACCTGGAAGAAGACGCGGGTAAAAGCATACATGATAAGAACGATAATTTTACCAGTCTTGATTTTAACCGGGCTGGAATTCCTCTCATTGAAATAGTAACTGAACCATGCATTAGCAATGCAGATGAAGCGGTTGCTTTTCTTACCAACCTCCGCCGCATACTCCGGTACCTGGATATCTGCGACGGAAATATGGAAGAAGGAAGTTTAAGATGCGATGCAAATGTTTCAATCCGGAAAAAAGGAGATTCGGTTTTGGGTACAAAAGTGGAAATAAAAAATCTAAACTCGATCCGTAATGTAAAACGCGCAATTGAATTCGAAGTAAACCGAATGCAGGAACTGGCAGAAAACAATGAAGCAGTTGTTCAGCAAACCCGCAGTTTTGATGCAATGAACGGAACTACTTTTTCTTTACGTTCAAAAGAAGAGGCCAATGATTACCGTTATTTTCCAGATCCGGACCTTCCTCCCTTTGAAATTACTGCGGAATTTCTGAGCAGTATTAAGCAATCGATTCCTGCCCTGCCTGAACAACTCATAAAAAAATATATTGAAAGCTTTAACCTGAGCAGGTATGATGCTGAAGTCATCACTGACGATAAGGAAACAGCAGCATATTTTGAAAAGCTCATTCTATTAACTACATCCTATAAAGCGGCAGCGAATTGGTTATTGGGACCCGTTAAATCCTACCTAAATGAAAAGGGTTTACCCATTACCGATTTCCCTGTAAACCCTGCTCAAATGGCCTCCCTGATTGCCCTGGTGGAAGATGGCAGTCTGCACTTTTCCACCGCTTCATCCAAAATTTTTCCAGAACTTGCTTCCGGAAAAGCGACTGATCCTTTACAAATTGCGATTAGTATGAACCTGATACAGACGGGCGATGAAACCCAGATTCTGGAATGGGTAAAACAGGCGATGGAAAAAATGCCGGATAAAGTACTGGAATATAAAAAAGGGAAAAAAGGTTTATTGGGATTATTTGTTGGGGAAGTAAAAAAAATTTCCAATGGCAAAGCAGACCCTCTACTGACTAACCAGCTGCTCATTAAAAAATTAGAAAAATAAAGATTCAATAATAATCGAAATGAAAAAGATCCTCCTCCTCATCCTGATTTCAACCTGCTTATTTGTTTCATGCAAGAATGCTGATAGTAGCAGGTTCCAGGTGAAACTTTCCTATAAAAATAGTAACAAATTGATAAGCCCGCAGAATTCCGGCAAATCGGATGGCTGGGTTTTCCTTGAAGAAATAGTGTATGGTAAATCACAACTTCCGCTAATTGTTGATTCTCAGAGAATATCAGGTACTACAGGTAATTTAACCTTTCTGGGGAAAAGTAAAAACCAGGGAATTTTTGAACTTGTATTTGGTGAAAATGCTTTGGCTATCCCACTAATTAATGATGCACAGGAAATTCAGATTGATGCGGATCTTTCAAAAACAACTGATTTTTATACAGTGACTGGTTCGCCGGCCAGTAAACAACTCCAGGATCTTCTCGCGGAAGTAGGCAGTAAGAATAATGAAATTCAAACCGCATTTAATCAACTGGACAGTTTGAAAAAAATCGATGCACCCGATAGTGTTTTGGTAGCAGTTAACCTCACGAAAAATGCTGCTATTTCACAACTAAATGATTATTTTAAACAGTTCATTCGGACAACTCCAAATGCTACCTTGGGTGTTCTTGCACTTGGTTGGGCTTCCAGGAGCCTGCCACCTTCTGAAATGGATAGTGCACTTAAAAATTTAAAGTCTCGTTTTCCGGGAAATGCATTTATAGCAGAAATGGAAAAAGCAAGCCAGCAGCAGCAGCCGGAACAACCATCTACTGATTCATGGATTGGTAAAACAGTTCCTGAACTGGTTATGCAGGATATAAATGGGAAAGATGTTTCCATCAGCTCATTCAGGGGGAAATATGTGCTCATTGATTTTTGGGCAAGCTGGTGCGGGCCATGCAGAATGGAAAATCCAAACGTTGTTAAAGCATTCAATGAATTCAAAACAAAGAATTTCACCATTCTCGGGGTTTCTCTCGACAAGGATAAAGATTCATGGAAAAAAGCTATTGTCCAGGATCATCTCACGTGGACTCAAATGAGTGATTTAAAATATTGGAACAGTCAGGCGGTCGAAACTTTTGGCTTCCAGGGAATCCCGTTTAACGTATTGGTGGATCCATCCGGTAAAGTAATTGCTCAGGAACTTCGCGGGGAGGATCTGGATTCAAAACTTAAACAGGTTCTTAATTAGATATCTTGAATAATTTGCCGTATACGAAAATGTAGAAAATGAAAATTATGAGAATTAAATTTGCAAATGATAATCTGGGAAATAGGAAAATTGAATTTTGATTGTCACGATTAACCGGGAGATTTTTCATCAAAACAAACTTCAGGGAAAGCTTAGGAGTTGCAAATAATTAAATTCTTCCTTTATTATAAATCCCACATTTACCACATTATCATTTCCCCATTTAACTTCCACATTTTTCATTTTCTACATTTTCGAATTCGCCACATTATCCTTTTTAGGGCTGATTACGATCAGTAACGCTGGCAAAAATATCAGATTCGTAAGTGTCGCCATTACCAGTGTCAGCGATGTCAGCCAGCCCAGGGCCTGCGTTCCACCAAATCCACTGAAGCAAAAAATTACAAACCCTGCAATCAGCACAAGTGAAGTATAAACGATGCTGATACCCGTAGAATGAATAGTCTTAATAACTGTACTGATTGTACTGGTAGTCAGGTTGCTGTCCTGTTTATAATTTACCAGGAAGCGTATGGTAATATCAATAGCGATACCGAGGGCAATACTAAAAACCAATACAGTGGATGGTTTTAATGGCACACCAGCCCAACCCATCACACCCGCTGTAATCACCAGTGGAATAACGTTTGGAAGCAATGAGCAGACCAGGATACGTAAACTCCTGAACAGATATAACATACATGCAGCGATCAGGAAAAAAGCCCAGATAATACTTTGCTTCAGACCACTGATAATAAAAGCACTTCCTTCCAGAAAAGTTACAGTTGTGCCGGTGAATTCAATATGATAATGTGCCGTATCGAATAATTCGTCTGCGCGTTGCTGCACACCTCCAAGGATTTTTGGTAATTGAATACTTCCCACATCCGCCATATTTACATTGATACGAAGAACCTGTTTATTGCTGTCTATGAAACCATTCACAAGTTTCATCACACCATTTGGTTTGCTGCTGCTGTCAGACTTTGTATTTAAATAAGGAGCAAGAAATGGTAATTCAAACTCATTCGGCAATCCATAACGGGTGCTGTCATTATTATAATAAGCCTGGCGTAAAAATTTAAAGCCCTCTACAATGGATAGGCGCGTTGCCATCACCGTGCTGGAATCAATATATAAAGAAAGCTGATTGATCTTTGTAAAATTCCCCAGCAGGTTGGCCCGTATTCCGTTTTTTCTTTTTGTATCTATCAGAATTTCAAGCGGCATGACACCTTTGAAATTGGCTTCAAAAAATTTGAGGTCGGCATATACAGGATCCGTTTTAGGAAGGTCATCGAGGATAAAAGATTCAGAACGCAGGCGTGTCATTCCAGCAACAGATATGGACAGAATGATCAGTGTAAAAATAAAAATTGCTTTTTTATTGTGAAGAGCCCAGGTTTCCAGCAAGTCGAGAAGGGACATAAGCCAACGATTCGTCAGATATTTCATATGTCTGACTTTCGGATCAGGAAGATAACTAAGTGCAGCAGGAATGAGAATGATTGAAATAATAAACAGCAACATGATATTGATTCCGGCTACGACACCGAATTCTTTTAATATGGCGCTTTTTGTTAGTGCAAATACGCCAAATCCAATGGCAGCAGCAATATTGCAGAAAAGAGTTACGATTCCCATTTTACTGATCATCTCAATTAATGCTTTACTTTTTTCGCCGTAATCTCTGAAAGAAGAATGATACTTATTCAGGAAATAAATACAATTGGGAATACCGATAACTACAATCAGGGGTGGTATCAGGGCATTGAGAAGAGTAATCTTATAGTCAAATAAATGCATAGTAGCCAGACTGAACACAACACCAATAATCACCACTACCAATGACAATAACATATTACTTAAACTTCGAAAAAAAATAAAGAGGATCAAAGCAGATAATAAAACAGACCCCAACAAAAACCATTTCATTTCAGTTGCCACCTTGGTTGCCATATTGGTGCGGATTAGGGGAAGTCCGCTAAAATGTATCTGCAACAAATGTGCTTTTCCAAAATCTTTACCAAGTTTTACAATATTGCTTACAACAGCGGTTCGTCCGGCTGAATTCATAATTTCTTTGTTGACGCTGATAGCCATCAGGTAGGCATGTGTTGCAGGATTATATAAAATACCCTTGTAAAACAAAAGGTTTTCAAAAGTCCTGCGCGCAGAATCAAGGTCTGATTGAGATTTAAAAGGACCGGGAAATATCTGGCTGGATGTAAGTTTTTCAGTGATCAGGTTTTTATTCAGGATGATAGCGTCCGGAATACTTAATACCTGTTCAACCCCCTTAACCGATTTAAGATTTCTGCTTAACAGGATATAGTCGTTGAAAACATCTTTTGAAAACAGCTGGTCTGTCTGAACGCCGATCACCAGCAGGTTCCCATCATCACCGAATTTTTTCAGAAAATTCTGATATGCCTGGTATTTTGCATTATCAGTTGGGATTGCTCTTGTATATTCATAGCTTAATTCCACTTTCGATGCCTGGAATGTCATATAAATAAAACTGGCTGTAAGAAGAAGGAGTAAGACCAAACGAAATTTCAATATAAAGGCTGCAATGGATCCCCACATGTAGATAATATTTGATGAAACTGACCGGACACCCGGCAAAGAAACTTATTTTAACCGAATTTCGCAGGAATCCGTTTCGGTTATGGTTCATAAAACAAAAGGCATTGTATTGCGTACTGTGAAATATGGTGAAACAAGTGTCATTGTTACTATTCTGACTGAACTTTTCGGATTGCAATCTTACCTCGTAAATGGAGTAAGGACCAGCTCAGGAAAAGGAGGTACGAAAGCAGGTTTGTTTCAACCTGCCGCTATGCTGGATCTTGTGATCTACCACCAGGAATCAAAAAACCTGCAGCGACTGAAGGAATACAACTGGAACTTTTTGTACCAAAATATTTTTGCTGACGTAATTACCCATTCGATCGCACTGTTCATGGTTGAACTATTACAAAAATGTCTGAAACAACCTGAGCCAAACACGGAGCTTTTTTATTTTATGGAGGATTCCCTCAAATCACTCGATCAGTCGGAATACAATGTACAGGCAAATTTTCCTTTATTCTTTGCGTTGCATTTGGCTGGATTTTTTGGAATGAGGATAGATGATAATTATTCTGAAAAAAGAAGTTTCCTTGATCTGGAAGAAGGATATTTTTCGGAAGTAAAGCCTTCACATCCTCATTATCTTGAAAATCCCCTCAGTGAAATCAGCTCCCATCTGCTGAAGATCATGCAGCCGGCTGAACTCGCAGATTTACCCCTGAATAAAGAAAAGAGAAGAATGCTTCTGACTGCTTATGAAGATTTTTACTCGATTCATATAGCTGGATTCACGGCACTTAAAACGCTTCCGGTTTTACGAACTATACTTGAAGTGTGAAAGTGTGGTAGTGTGGTAGTAAAAAAACTTTAAACTAACTACCACACTACCACACTTCCACACTAGATTAGTCGTCTGCTCCTGCTTAAATCAGTTATCTCTCCCCCCGCTGCATTTTCAATCAGCACAACACCAGGTTTCTTTCCCTTCCTGAAAGTTCCAAGACTTTCTTCAAGTGACAAAGCAGCAGCCCCGTTTGAAGTGGCCCATAAAAGCAGCTCTGACGTAGATATTTGCTTAAATGCATCCTTAATTGTTTTCATTTCTTCAAGGATACTGAGATGATGGTTACTGGCCAGACTGTCTGTACCTAAAACTATACGGGTTTTATATTTTAGAAAGAGGGGAATATCGGGAAGCTGATCTTCAATATAAATATTCGCATTTGGGCAAAAACAAAAAAACAGGTTATCATTATAATTCAGCGCTTCGATTAAGTCAGTCTCATTCGTATATGTATTATGAACTAACAGAATACGGGAAGCGCTTTTTAACTTTGGAAGGTAAAAATGCAGACTCCTTGTACCGGGTGCATTAAAATGATCTGAATCCATCTTCATGAGCTCATACATGCGGGTCAGGTCCCCTTTGCCGGACATGAAGAATTCGTTTTCAGAATCTGATTCCTGGTTATGAATGGTAATGGTTTTACCCCCGAAACCTGGTTCTATAAGGTTCCAAAGCTCATTTGATACAGAATAAGGTGCGTGCGGATTGAGCGAGATGTATTTTTCATCTGCGCCTTTTTCAATAAACTGACCGGCAGTTTTTTTCCCCTGCTCAAAACGGGTATGTGCATGTCGGGGAGACCAGCCTAACACTTCAATAAAATTATAATAATCCAGTCCGCTCGCTGATTTCAGGAACCTTGTATCAGAAGTGTTACAAATATCTCCAACAGCTACCACGCCAGTTTTTAACATTTCAGATTCAGCTTTTAAGATGGCTGCCAGTTTAAGTTCTTCCGGCAATTGACGGCTGCTTACGACGGAAAGCACAAAATCGACCAACCCCCGTTTTTCCTGAATCAGTCCCTTGAGGTAACTAAGTTCCAGATGGCAATGACAATTAATCAATCCGGGACTTAAAATGCCTGAAAAATTTTCAATTCCTTCCCCTGCCTGGTCTTCATCCACAATTGTCTCAATAATACCATTTTCCATACAAATCAAAACGCCGCCCATTTGCATTTTAAAACCATCGAATAGGTAGTCTGCTTTCAATTTCCTATAACTCATGGATCAGTTAACTTTGCAGCAATTTAAATTTTTCACAGGTTATGTTAGATAAATTGGATGCTATCCGGGCTAGATTCGACGAATTAGGAGTGGCACTTACCAATCCGGCCATTGTAAATGATAACAGGAAATTCAGTTCTACAAGCAAAGAATACCGAAGTCTTGAGAAGATTGTAAAATCGTATGACCAATACCGTAACCTACTTGAAGACCTGGCATTTAACCGCGAAGCTTTAAATGGGGATGATGAAGAATTAAGGGAACTGGCTAAGATGGAAACATCATCTTTGGAAGAGAAAAAGACTGCTCTGGAAACGGAAATCAGACAATTACTGATACCTAAGGATCCTCAGGATGAAAAAAATGCAATAATTGAAATCCGTGCAGGAACGGGAGGTGACGAAGCCAGCCTTTTTGCAGGGGACCTTTTAAGGATGTATATGAAATATTGTGAACGAAAGGGCTTTCGGACAGCTCTTTTAAGTGAAAGTGAAGGCACGGTGGGGGGTTATAAAGAAGTTCAGCTGGAAGTGACCGGTGAGGACGTATATGGCACTTTGAAATTTGAAAGCGGTGTTCACCGTGTTCAAAGAGTGCCGGATACAGAACAAAGCGGCCGTGTACATACGAGTGCGGCTACAGTAGCCGTGATGCCTGAAGCAGAAGATGTAGATTTCGAACTGAATCCTGCGGATGTAAAAATGGAAACAGCCAGGAGCGGGGGAGCAGGAGGACAAAACGTTAATAAGGTGGAAACCAAAGTGATGCTGACACATTTACCTACCGGAACAGTGGTAGTTTGTCAGACCGAAAGATCCCAGCTGGGAAATCGCGAAAAAGCAATGCAAATGTTAAGAACACGGTTATACGAAGAACAGGTAAGAAAACAGGAAGAGGAAATATCAAGACACCGTAAAAGCCTGGTCAGTACAGGGGACCGTAGTGCAAAAATCCGGACTTATAATTTCCCGCAGGGGAGAGTGACAGATCACCGGATTGGCCTCACGGTTTATAACCTGAACGATGTATTGAACGGTAATATCAACGATTTTATTGAGGCGCTGCAGTTTGCTGAAAATGCTGAAAAAATTGCGAAACCAGCTTAAGTTGTTGCTATTTTTCTACATTGGAATTGAAAGTCAAATGAATAATTGGAAACTAATAGTTTAAAGTTGTAAATTCATAATAGTAAATTCTTAACATTAGCCTTTAAACCAATCTCTGTTTTTTTCGTTTAATATTCGGGGAATTGTTCGTGTCGTCTAAAAGTTATAATCATCAAACGAATAAATAGTTACAAAAAAAGATTGAGTCTTAAAAAATTGTTATTAAGAAAATATAGAATGAGTTGAATTCGTTTGGATCTGTAACTTTACATAGTTCTTTTTTAAAGCAGGGCGAAAAAATAAGAAGATTTGGCATTTGAATTGCCTTGTATTAGTAAATGGTCTTTTCTATTTGACTTCACAAAAGCAGTCAATTTTCTCATAAGCAGTTAGTTTTGGTTACGGCCCCTGTTTCCACAGGGGCTTACTTTTTAAAGACTACCACGAACTTTTTTAAAACTACGATCAGCTTCTAAACCAGGAAAATGTCAGACGGACAAATAAAAATCCTGCAACGGCCCCTACAATATCTGCTGCAATATCATAGATATCAAAGTCACGGTTTGGAATAAAATATTTCTGAACATATTCCATTGCAGTCCCATACAAACACGCTATGATCAATATAACCACTGAGTGTCTGAGGGAACTATTATTGTTCCCGGGCTTCGCCGAATAATAAAAAGACCATAAAAAAACAAAGCTTCCAAACAGGATGATGTGGACGTATTTATCAAGGTTAGGTATGGCCAAATGATTTTCATTTGGTAACATATTTCCCGGGAGGGCAAGCAAAATAAAAATTATTATTGTCCAGATCAGAGCGGGAAAACGATTGGAAAAAATCTGGAATAGTCGGTGACGCATATTATTGAATGCGAAGATAAGAACCTAACCTGTAACCTTTCCCATTACATACATAGCATCCATAGTAGGGGTTGTACTTCCACCTTTTTTTTCAAGTGTAATTGCAAATGCTTCAGCTTTTGGAATAGTTTTGAGTTTTATAAAAGAAAAATTCTTATCCATATCAAAAATTCCTACATCTACAGGGTGGCCATTTACAATAGCCCAAAGCTGATATTGTTTATCAGGAACAGGCATTGGTAACTGGTTGACTAACAGATAAACTTCTTTTGATTCGGTATTCCAGTAAACTGTTGCCATACTTGATGGAGCGGGACTCGCGGGCATACCTGGCATTTTTACTATGGCCATCTTAGGATTTTTCATCAGCCCAAGAGCATTTTCGTAAGTCTCCAGTTTCGTTTGCATTACCTGGTTGGCTCCTGCAATCTGTGTTTGTGTTGCTATAAGCTCTTTATATTGGGCAATAGACTTTTTATACTGATCCAATAAATAGAGATTAAGTAGTACACTTCCAAGAAGCATAATTAATGAGGCGGCTGCGACATATCTTGCGAAACCCTTCCGGGGAATCAGTGCAGGTGTATTGGCAATTATCCCGGGAGGCTGTTTATCCTTTTCCATTCCGATCTCAGAAAATATCCTTGATTTCAATACACGTGGCGGCTCCAGTTTTTGGTGGATAAGTGATTGTTCTACCTGCAATTCAAAAGCGTTTCTGGCAGCACGTACTTCATGATGAGCATCGCACATTCGTTCGAATTCAGCACTGTCCTCAGGCGAGGCAAGGCCCAGCACATAGCTTTCAACAATTCCACTTAATATGTACTCTTGCGGATTCACTTATTTTAAATATACTCTTAATTGCAATAATGCATTTCGAATGCGGGTTTTTACCGTTCCTAATGGGATGTCTTCAATCTGAGCTATTTCTTCATGCGTGTAGCCCTTTAAATAAGCAAGTTCAATTAAAACACGCTGTTCGGGTTTAAGTTTTTCCAGGAATTTGGTGAGGCCGATACCGTCAATATTGGTTTGGGTCACCTGGTCACTTCCATATACGTTATCAGTAATCTCCTGGTTTTTCTGATTGTTTATGTACCCCTTCGATCTGAGCATATCGATCGAAGCATTCCGGCTGATATTCAGCATCCAGGTGAACAAGCGCCCTCTCAGGGGATCGTATGATTCAATTTTACGCCAGATATTAATAAAAACTTCCTGTAAAACATCTCCGGCTATTTCTGGTGATTTAACTATCTGCAGTATAATACTGTAAAGAGAACCGCTATAGTGATCATACAAATATGAAAAAGCCTGATCATCCCTCGATTTAAGGGCCATGACCAGATCCTGCTCACTATATGTTTCAGATGATGCCAAAGTTCCCGGTTAAATAAATGCTACAGCCCCAATTATCCAACCAGGGCTTCGTAAGCGGCAGCATCCAATAGAGTAGCTACCTGTCCTGGGTCTTTTACAGTCAGTTTGATCATCCATCCTTTTCCATAGGGATCTGTATTTACAAGATCCGGCGCTTTAGCCAGTTCAGGATTCAATTCAGTAATAGTTCCCTGAACAGGTAAAAAAAGATCAGAAACTGTTTTTACTGCTTCCACGGTTCCAAAGATTTCCCCCGCATTCATGGTTTTACCAATTGTTTCCACTTCGACATATACGATATCTCCCAATTCGCGTTGTGCATAGTCTGTAATACCGACAATAAATATATTGCCTTCTTCCTGCCTTACCCATTCGTGTTCTTTTGTGTAGCGTAGGTTTTTTGGAAAACTCATTTGTAGTTATTTAAATGTTCTGTTCTGGCAGCTGCAAATATAGAAGGATTTGAATATTCTCTTCTTCTGTTTGTTAATCGTCCAGTTCCTGGTTTTCAAAATAAAGTAAAATATGATCCTTCATGAAGTTTTCCTGATCGATAAAATTGAAAACAGGCAGTGGTTTCAATTGACGGTAATGCGGCCATCCTTCTTCATCCACCATCTCAAGTTCATAAAAACCACTGGGTGAAAGAAGAGTACATACCGCTACATGCATCAAATCCTGTTTTTGTTCTTTAGAAAATTTAGTCTGAAAATCGCCAACCTCCTGAATGCCGATAAGGAATAGAATGGCTTCCATATCTGGTTTCTTCCCAAATCTGGCCATCAATTTTTCTTCCAGAGACCACCATCTGCTTTGTATATCGTCTTTCACATTCATGGTGCAAAGATAACCCGGTAAGGAATCTATCATGGCATCAGTTAACTTTGCGCAAATTTTCCTTCATGTTACAGATGGCGATGATTCGGCAGCAACCTGATTTTGTAAAAGAACGACTTCTCGTAAAAAATTTCGATGCTTCCGCAGCTATAGCTAAGATATTAGAATTGGATGCACAGAGAAAAAGGCTTCAGGTTGAAATGGAATCGGAACAGGCCGGACTAAACGCAATTTCAAAGGAAATCGGACAATTAATGGCAAAGGGTGAAAAAGAAAAAGCGGAAGAAAAAAAGCTGGAAGTCACTACACTAAAATCCAAGCTCTCATACCTGCCCGATGCCGTGAAAGCTATTGAAGATCAATTACATCAGCTACTTGTAACCCTGCCCAATCTTCCATCTGCGCAGGTGCCTCCAGGTAAAACACCCAATGATAATATTGTTGTAAAAGAAGGAGGAACAAAACCGGTACTACCTGCGAATGCACTTGCCCACTGGGATCTTGCCAGAAAATATAACCTGATAGATTTTGAGCTGGGAAATAAAATAACCGGCAGCGGGTTCCCTGTTTATATTGATAAAGGAGCGAGAATTCAGCGGGCCATGATACAGTACTTTCTCGATTATAATACCAGAGCCGGCTTTATTGAATATCAGCCTCCGCTGGTTGTAAATGAAACCAGTGCGTATGGGACCGGCCAGCTTCCTGATAAAGAAGGGCAAATGTATTATGTGGGTGAGGATAAGCTGTACCTGATACCCACATCAGAAGTTCCCCTCACAAATATTCTGCGCGATGCAATTCTGCATGAAAAAGACCTGCCCGTAAAGATGACAGCATATACACCTTGCTTCAGACGTGAAGCGGGCAGTTACGGCAAAGATGTTCGGGGATTGAACCGCCTTCATCAGTTTGACAAGGTTGAAATCGTGCAGGTTGTTCATCCGGATTATAGCTATCAGGCACTGGAGGAAATGGTTAATCATGTAGAGAGCCTATTGTTATCCCTGGATCTACCTTATCGTATTTTGCGTTTGTGCGGAGGAGATATGTCATTTGCTTCAGCCATAACATATGATTTTGAAGTGTTTTCAGCCGCGCAGGAGAAATGGCTGGAAGTAAGTTCCGTAAGTAATTTCGAAAGTTTTCAAACTAACAGGATGAAAATCCGGTTTAAAGATGAACATGGGAAAACACAATTATTACATTCTCTTAATGGCAGCTCCCTTGCAATTCCAAGGATACTGGCCTGCCTTCTTGAAAATAACCAGGACGCGGATTTGATCTTATTGCCTAAGGTTTTGCACAAATATTTTGGTGCTGAAAGCATTTTAAAGCCTAACGCTTAAAGCCTAACGCTTAACGCTTAACGCTTAACGCTTAACGCTTAACGCATAACGCTTAACGCTTAACGCCAAAAGTGCTCTGCGTGGCCTAAAGCTTCCGCGCTTACTTAGAACTGCAATCATTCATTAATCATTAACAATTAAAATGCGTTAAGCGTTACGCGTTAAGCGTTAAGCGTTAAGCGTTACGCGTTAAGCATTAAGTGTTATTAAACCTTTCGCTCAGACTTCGATCAAAAGAAAGAATGAATCTCAATCAGCAAAAAAATCAACATCTCTGGTGGCGGGCAGGCTTTGGCCCTCCGGTTGACCGGTTTAAAGAACTTTCGAAGCAAAAACCAGAGGCTTTATTTCATTCCATCCTCAAAGCTTCAGAAAAAAAACCTGCTCTTTTCGATCTCGCAGATCCTGATTTGAAAGAAATGGTAATGGAGAATCAGCAAATGAGTTCCGGTAAAATGCAGAATTTGAAACCGGGAGAAAAACAAATGATCCGCAAACAGTCTGTTCAGGATATTTATAAACTGAATCTTCGATGGCTACAGGAGATGACGGATAGCCACGCACAGTTGCTTGAAAAAATGTCTTTGTTCTGGCATGGACATTTTGCTTCAAAAACAGTCAATATTATTTATGATCAGTTACTCCTGAATGTAATTCGTACAAACGCGCTGGGTAATTTCAGGGACCTGCTGGTTGATGTTAGTAAAACTGCTTCGATGATCCAGTTTCTGAATAATAATCAGAATAAAAAAGGACATCCGAATGAAAATTTTTCAAGGGAACTGATGGAACTTTTTACCATCGGTCGTGGCCATTATACGGAAACAGATGTTAAGGAATCGGCGCGCGCATTTACTGGATGGGGTACCAACCCGCAGGGAGATTTTATTTTTCGACCCAGGCAACATGACGATGGTGTAAAAACATTCTTTGGAAAAACAGGCAACCTTACGGGAGAAGATATTCTGGGGATTTTACTTGAACAAAAACAAACTGCTGTTTTCATTACCCGAAAAATATATAAGTTTTTTGTGAATGATATGGTTGATGAAGAAATAGTGAGCACACTGGCTGACAGGTTTTTTAAAAATGGTTATGACATTCGTGATTTAATGATCAGCATTTTCAATTCATCATGGTTTTACGATCAAAAGAATATTGGCGTCCAGATCAAATCACCTGTTCTATGGATGGTAGGTTTGCAAAGACAGCTCCCCCTTGAAATTCAAAATCCCATGGTACAGCTGATTCTGCAACGCTTGCTGGGACAAGTTTTATTTTCTCCGCCGAATGTTGCAGGCTGGCCTGGCGGTAAGCACTGGATAGACAGTTCCAGTCTCATGCTTCGCATGCAGGTTCCTCAAATAATCTCAAAATCAGATATCATATTATCGAAACCAAAAGATGATGATGATGTGATGATGGGTATGCGCGACCAGCGTTTAATAAATAATCCAAAAAAAATCAATGACCCGGGGATTCAATTATTCCAGACTAAAATTCTCTGGGATGATTACACAAAAAATTTCAGTGATATATCTGATCCCGGACTTTATACTGCTATTCGTGATTTGCTTTTGCAAAGAACTTTTCCAATGAATGAAAATGATATGATCAAATATATAGATGAGTCTGACCGCCAAAGGCGAATCGAGTCCGTTACTATACGGCTCATGGGTACGCCGGAATACCAATTGTGTTAATATAAAAGATAAAAAATGCTGATCAATCGCAGAAAATTCTTACACCTTGGTTCCCTGGCAACAGGTACACTGATGCTTCCGAAATTTTTAAAAGCATTTGAAGGATCTGTTTCCCTTTCCGGAGGAAATAAAGTTCTTGTTGTTCTACAGCTTAGTGGGGGAAATGACGGACTCAATACGGTAATTCCGATTCGTAATGATATATATTATCGCGAACGACCTGTTATTTCTATTGCTAAAGAGAAGACGCTTAATCTGAATGGTGAAGCAGGACTTCATCCTTCCCTCAGCAATCTGAAAGCTTTATATGATGAAGGTGAACTCTCCATTCTGAATAATGTTGGTTATCCGAATCCCGACAGGTCGCATTTTCGTAGCATGGATATTTGGCAAACTGCCAGTAATAGTAATGAATATCTGAATTCCGGTTGGCTGGGTCGGTATCTCGACGCAGAATGTTCCGGCTGTTCTAAACCTACCCAGGTACTTGAGATGGATGATATGCTAAGTCTTGCTTTAAGTGGCGAAAAAATGAAAGGCATTGCTCTGAAAGATCCAAAACGGTTGTATGATACCAGCCAGGATCCTTTTTTTAAGGATATACTTCAGTCAGGAAAAAATGAACAGGCCGAAG
This sequence comes from Bacteroidota bacterium, assembly GCA_013287475.1. GTDB lineage: Bacteria > Bacteroidota > Bacteroidia > Chitinophagales > Chitinophagaceae > Puia. Next base: position 1,951 of record JABDDT010000043.1, on the reverse strand, counting down.
ATCCTGCATCTTATTTATACAAGGTCATGTCGGAAACAGTCTCTGGTGCCGATTATATTTTTCAGCAAAGCAAACTAAGGCCGAGCACAACAGTATATCCTAATTCTGAGATTGGAAAAAATCTGAAAACAATCGCATCACTGATTTCATCTGATATCAATACCAGGGTGTATTATGTTTCTCTCGGAAGTTTTGATACGCATGTAAGTCAGCAGGCCAAACAGGAAAAATTATTTAATGACCTGAATGATGCTATCAAACCATTCACGGATGATCTGAAAGCGAACCACAGATTTGAAGATGTTTTAATGATGAGTTTTTCTGAATTTGGAAGAAGGGTGGGCGAGAATGCCAGCGGAGGTACAGATCATGGTACTGCGAATAATATGTTCCTGATTAGTGGAGGCCTGAAATCTAAAGGTATATTAAATGAAATGCCTGATCTCTCGAATCTTAGTGATGGAGATCTCGTTCAGCAATTAGATTTTAAGCGGGTATATGCCACCCTGCTTAACAAATGGTTACTGGCTGATGATTATAAAATCCTCGGACGGCAGTACGATTATCTGAATTTTATATAAGAAAATCTATATAGTTATTAATTGTTAGTGGTTAATTGTTAGTGCACTATATACAATGCTTATGCATTCTTGCGTTAACAATTAACCACTAATAATTAATAACTATTTTACCAGCTTTGTTTTGCGACGCCTGCTTTGATGGCCGCAAGTGCTTTTTCCTCACCCAGTAAGGTTGTGAGTTTATTTCCTTTGCCATCATGTCCCTGGGCCATATAGGCACCTTTGGCAGTCTTGGTGATCACCGCATCCATGATCGGAACATTTTTCTCTTTCGTCTTAACGTTATATGCTGTGAGTACTACGGTGGACATATCTTAAATTTTAAAAGGTTCTGAATACACTAACTGGCTGAGCGGCTAAAGGTATATAAATATTTTTAAACGGGATTTCATTGAATTAAACATCGAGACGGGCATATTTTGCGTGGGATTCAATGAATTCCCTGCGGGGCGCTACTTCATCTCCCATCAGCATGCTAAAAATGCGGTCTGCTTCTGCTGCACTTTCAATGGTTACCTGTTTCAGGGTCCTGGTTCCAGGATTCATGGTTGTTTCCCAGAGCTGACTGGCATTCATTTCTCCCAGTCCTTTATATCTTTGTACACTCACGCTGTCTTCCTTGCCGCCCCCAAGCTTTTCAATTTGTAAACGCCGCTGGTCTTCTGTCCAGGCATATGCACTGTCTTTTCCTTTTTTTACCTGATAAAGAGGGGGCTGGGCAATATAAATATGACCCTGTTCTACGAGGGCTGCCATATATCTGTAAATAAAAGTAAGGATCAGGGTTGCAATATGGCTCCCATCCACGTCAGCATCCGTCATGATGATCACTTTGTGATACCGGAGTTTTACGAGGTTTAATGCTTTTGGATCCTCTGTTGTACCTACAGTCACACCCAGAGCGGTATACATATTCCTGATTTCTTCATTTTCATAAATCCGGTGTTCCATAGCTTTTTCAACATTCAGGATCTTACCCCTGAGCGGAAGAATAGCCTGAAAACTGCGGTCACGTCCTTGTTTGGCAGTTCCGCCTGCGGAATCACCTTCCACCAGGTAGAGCTCACAACGTACAGGGTTCCTTTCTGAACAATCAGCCAGTTTACCCGGAAGCCCCCCTCCGCTAAGTACACTCTTACGCTGTACCAGTTCCCTTGCTTTACGGGCCGCTGCGCGGGCCTGAGCAGCAAGAATTACTTTCTGAATGATGTTCTTAGCTTCCCGTGGATTTTCTTCCAGGTAGGCTTCTAAAACTTTCGATACTGTAGTGTCTACTATTCCACTAACCTCGTTATTACCCAGTTTGGTTTTTGTTTGTCCTTCAAATTGTGGTTCAGGCACTTTTACAGAAATAATGGCACTAAGCCCTT
>JABDDT010000042.1 GCA_013287475.1 Bacteroidota bacterium | reverse complement strand
AAGTACTTCAAATATTAATAGAAGCATCAATGTATTGCGTGATAAATGGAAAACCTTTTTCCCTGATGCAGGCTTTGAATATGTTTTCATGGATGATCAGTTTCAATCTCTGTACCAGTCAGAACTTCAATTAAAGAGAGCTGCAAATATAGCAACTATACTAAATCTTATTATTGTATTCCTTGGCATATATGGGGTTGTTGCATTTTCACTTAGTAAGCGAACAAAAGAAATAGCTGTTCGTAAAGTAATTGGCGCCGACGCCCGCAATATTATTTTACTGTTTATTAAAGATTATGCTTTGCTGATATTAATTGCCAATTTTATTGCATGGCCGGTTGCATATAGTATCATTCATAGATGGCTGGATAATTATGCTTACAGAATTCAGCAAAATATTTTTATCTATTTAATGGTATGTGCATTTATTTTTATTACTGCCTTTGTTTTAATAACCCTTCAGTGTTTTAAAACTGCTAATTCAAACCCTGTTGAAAGCCTTAGATCAGAATAACTTCAAAATGCTGAACGTTGAACGCTTAACGCTGAACGCTTAACGCTGAACGCAAAAAAAGAAATTCAATAATCAATAATTACTTCTTCTGTTTACTCCCAGGTTCCGGTTTTAGCCTTCCCGCCGCTTTGAGTTGCGTTTGTAATAGCCATTCTATCTGGCCGTTGACACTTCGGAATTCGTCCGCAGCCCATTTCTCCAGGTTTTTATAAATGGCTTCATCGATACGTAAAACAAAAGCTTTCTTTTCAGCCATGCATCTGATTTTATTGATACAGGGTTCCGGTATTGAGAACAGGTGTCGCAGCTTTTTCACCACATAAAACCACCATCAGGTTGCTGACCATGGCTGCTTTTTTCTCTTCATCCAGTTGAACGATTCCTTTTTTCGACAACATCTGGAGTGCCAGTTCCACCATGCCCACAGCGCCTTCGACAATTTTAAAACGGGCGGCAACTATCGCTGTTGCCTGCTGACGTTGCAGCATAGCGCCTGCAATTTCAGCTGCATATGCAAGGTGACTGATCCTGGCTTCTTTAATGATAATGCCCGCTGGTGCAAGACGATCACTCAATTCTTTTTCCAATAATATATTCACCTGGTCGCCGCCATCTCTGAGCGTTATATCTGCGTGTTCATCTTCCATATGATCATAAGGACAGGTTGTTGCCAGGTGACGAACAGCAGCTTCACTCTGTATTTTTACATATTGATAATAGTCAGCTACTTCGAATGCCGCTTTATATGTATCACTAACCTGCCACACGATCACAGCGGCGATCTCGATAGGATTTCCCATCTTGTCATTCACTTTAAGCGGACTACCTTCCAGGTTTTGTGATCGTAATGAAACGGGATAAGATTTATAAAACGGGTTAACCCATAAAAGCCCGTTTGCTTTTACGGTTCCGACATATTTGCCGAAGAATACCAGCACACGAGCCTGGTTGGGATTTACTATCATGACGCCCTTGATAAAAAATACAAATCCCAGCATGCATATTCCTCCGAACACAGCGTTTAATGTAGAATCATCTCTTGAAGCATTTACAAAGAAATAGGCTGCCATTCCCAAAAGGGCTAAACATAAAAGGAGGATGGCAAATCCTGATATGGGTTTATTATTCTTTTCCATGTTGAATTATTAAAATGATATTAAAGTGATATCAAAGGTAAAAAATTATTTGATATATCAAATAATTTTTTGCTTCAAGCCTAAAGCTTCAAGCCTAAAACTCCGGTCATCGGTCAACGGTCAACGATTATCTTTGTGCTCTAACAACATCGACAATGGACATTTCACTGAAAGGCAAACATGCCGTCATCTGCGGAAGCTCCCAGGGCATCGGTCTTGCTGCCGCTAAGGAACTGGCGCTGAATGGTGCTAACTGTATATTGATAGCAAGAAATCCCGAATTACTGGCCGGAGTTGTTAAACAGCTGGCTAAACAGGGAGACCAGGTGCATCGGTGGATGGCGGCGGATTTTTCTGATCCGGCCATGGTAGAGAAAACAATTAAATCGATCGTAGGGAAGCACACCGTGGAAATTCTCATAAATAATACAGGAGGACCTAAAGCAGCGCCGATTCTGGAAGCGCCTACGGATTTATTTGAAATGACTTTCAGGCAGCATGTGATTTGTAATCAGATCCTCGCCAGAACAGTTGTGCCGGGAATGAAAGAAGCAGGATACGGCAGGATCATCAATATTATTTCGACTTCAGTCAAAACACCTCTTAGCGGCCTGGGCGTATCCAATACAATTCGTCTCGCTGTTGCTGCCTGGTCCAAAACCCTGTCCAACGAAATTGGTCGTTACAATATAACGGTCAACAATATCCTGCCCGGACTGACTGAAACCCAAAGACTGGAAGAACTGGTGAAACATACTGCTGAGATTTCAAAAAATGAAGCCGAGGTAATTGAAAAACAAATGAAGGAAAGTATTCCGATGAAACGATTCGGAAGACCCGAAGAGATCGCACATGTGATTGCATTCCTTGCATCTCCGGCAGCTTCCTATGTGAACGGAGTAAATATCGCAGTGGATGGTGGCAGAACACCAGCACTCTGATTTATCCGAGGTCCAATTGATAAAGCCAATATGCAAGACCATAATGTTCATCCAGAAGACGGGCTTTTTTAAATCCGGCTTTTTCATAAATATGCCGGGCTGCATACATGATATCTGCGGAATGAAGCATGATGGTTTTTTCTCCTGTTTCTTTTGCTTTATCAATGCAAAGCTTTGTAAGCGCTTGAGCGATACCCATTCCGTCTGCATCGGGATGAACACCTACCATACGGATATAGCTTGTATCTTCTGAATATATTTTTGTAGGGTTTCCACTGGGAACAAGAAAGGCCATTCCGATTAGACGGGAATTTTCTTCACAGACAAAAGAATGACAAGAGCTAACCAATACGGGTAATGTCTGGTCTGAAGTTAAAACCGACTCCATCTTTTTCCAGTTTTCAGGAGTCAGATTATTTTTCAATCGTCCATATGATGCAAGACCCAGAGCCACCAGGGCTCCCAGGTCGTTTGGATTGGCTGCCCTGTAAAGCATACGTCTAATATTCAAATCGATTCACTTCAGGATCATGTAGAATCACTTCGATAAATGCCAGGTGATTTTTTTGTTTTCCCCTGACGAACCACTGGAAAGTTATCTGATCACCGTCTTTAATTTCTCCTGCTCTTTTATATTTGAGGTGATGTGTCTTAAAACTTTTTTCTATTCGTTGTATTGTTCCATCCCTGAAGGGGTAGGAAATTTTATAGTTCCTCATCTGGTTCAGGCGATCAATCCAGTTTTCCATTAAACCAAATGAATAAAGCATGAGGAGAATCAACACACATCCAATTACCGATACCAATTCATATCCGGCGCCAATTCCCATGCCCAATGACGCAGTGACCCAAATCATGGCTGCTGTCGTGATCCCATTTACACCAAAATCGCTTTTAAAAATTACACCTGCGCCAACAAAACCAATACCTGTTGCAATATTGGAAGCGATGCGATCGGGGTTTCCGGAACCGCCGATAATTATCGAGAAAACGGTAAACAAAGCAGAGCCCATGCAGATAAGCGTCATTGTGCGAAAGCCGGCAGATTTACTACGATATTCCCTTTCCACACCGATTGCGCCTCCAACAAAAATGGAAACCAGGAGTTTTTCAATAATGTCAGGTGGTAGATTCATGTAAAATATGTTCTTGATCCTTCTAAGTTAAATAAGTTTAGGAAATAAGATACAAGAGGACAATTTTGTGTATAGTGAACCCTTCCTTCAATTAAATATGAATCTCTATTTTATCAGCGGACTTGGTGCCGAAGAAAGAATGATACCGATCGCCATTTTTTCAGATGGGCCATCAACCAGCTTTTTTCCTGGGACAATACATTGAAACCGGAAAGGTTGATTCATATTCATGGTAAATCTGATAAAATACTGCCCAATAGGAAAATCATGAACGCTATTCCTGTAGACGATGATGAACACCTGAGGGTATACAGCAAAGCGGAAATTGTCAGTCAGATATTGCGGGAAAATTTGCTATCAACAACAGAAGTTTGAAGCTGATAGTTGAAGTTTAATAACTTCAAATCCTTACATTTGCATCCCGTTATTCTAATCACATGCCCGGATGGCGGAAATGGTAGACGCGTCAGACTCAAAATCTGGTATTGGCAACGATGTGCAGGTTCGATTCCTGTTCCGGGCACTTGAGATTTAATCGTTGCAAAGGGCCGCAAATGCTGCGGCCCTTTTACTTTTTAAAATTTGCCTTCATTTGGCCAGCAAAATGAAGACTGATATCAGATAACTGTTTTTCAGATTGATATTATGGTACAAATTCCCTATTAAAAATAAATTTTGCGAAACCGATCGGTTGCGCGTATATTTGCAACCGATCGGTTTCTTAATTACATAATCATGAGACGAAACATATTTCAAACCATTGCGGACTCTACAGTTCTCAAACCGGTATTAATTGCTATTCTTTTTTTTACAGTATTTCAAACTAAGGGGCAACAGCGCAAACCTTCCGACAACGGTTACGTTCCAGTTAATGGCACTAAAGTTTATTATGAGGTATACGGTGAGGGTAAGCCCGTTGTTTTATTACATGGGGCTTTTTATACCATTGAGATGAACTGGGGGCAATTAATTCCTGAATTGTCTAAAACAAGAAAAGTAATTGCCATTGAATTGCGGGGACACGGTCATACACCGTATTCAGACAGAAAACCAGACTTTGCTACCCTGGCAAGAGATGTGGAAGGAGTAATGAATCACTTAAAAATTGACAGTGCTGATATAGTAGGATATAGCATGGGTGGTTCGGTAGCTTATAAGTTCGTCATACAAAGCCCTAAACGGGTAAGAAAATTAGTTATTATTTCTTCTACTTATAAAACTAGTGGCTGGCTGCCAGAGGTAACCAATGCCTTTAAAAGTATGAAGCCTGAATTTTTTACGAATAGTCCTATGCATACGGCTTACGATGCAGTAGCACCGGATAAAACAAAGTGGACAAAGTTCCTGGAGCAGTTGATTGCATTTGCCGGAACTCCATTCGACATGGGGGATAGCAATATCGCGAAAATTACTTCGCCTGTTTTGATTATCTCAGGCGACAATGATGGCCTGGATAAAATTGAATTGATGAAAACATATCAGTTGCTGGGAGGTGACGTATCGGCTGATTTAGGACCTATGCCAAAATCGCATTTGGCTATAGTTCCCTCCCAGGGGCATGTCAGCCTAATGATGCAGACGAAAACAATATTTGATTATCTGGATGGCTTTTTAAATTAAGTAGCAATTTCAACTTAACTATGAGACGAGATATTTTTCAAGCCATTGCAGACCCCACCCGACGTGCGATCCTCGTTCTGATCGCGGTGCAGGCAATGACCCCCAACGCCATTGCGGAGAACTTTAAAGTCACCCGACAGTCCATATCCAAACATTTGCGCATCCTGTCTGAATGCGAGCTCCTCGCTCAAAAGCAGGAAGGCAGGGAAATCTTTTATGAACTAAAAATCGATAAAATGAAAGAAATAGACATCTGGCTGGATAAGTTCCGGAAGATTATGGAAGAAAGATTCCGGCAACTCGATGAAATATTATTGTTAACTATAAAAAATAAGAAAAAATGAATCTGCTATTTGATTTCACTGTAGACAAGGACACATCAACCATTTACATTACGCGGGAATTCGCAGCCGACCTCGATCTCGTGTGGGACGCTTTTACAAAAGCGGATATACTGGACAAGTGGATGGGCCCCAAACCATATCGGGTGCAAACGAAAGAAATGGATTTCCGTGTAGGCGGCCGTTGGTTGTATGCTATGGTCGCTCCCGATAATGTCGCCGCCGGTTATAGTTTAGCGGAGTTTATTGAAATCCAACCCAAGTCCAGTTTCACCACAAAGAATTCCTTTGCAGATGAAAATGGAAATCCAGTCGATTCCGGTTTTTCATTTTCCATCACTAAGAACTCTTTCAAATCAGAGGGTGAAAAGACAACGGTTCATATTGCCAAAAAAATGCAGAGCCTTGCTCAACTTGAAAAATTCGTTGAACTTGGCTTTGAAAAAGGTACTGCCGCTGGCATGAAAAATCTTGATGAATATTTCTTATCCCTGGTTACCATTAAGTGATGAACTAGTCTAATATTGCAGTGCATTATTGAAAATTACAAACCAAAATATAATGAATCGGATTATTTTTTCATTGGTTCTCATTTTGCAGATCGCAGCAGAGCAAAATGTATATGCTCAAACAACAATTGACAAAAAACAACAGTTTGCATCCATCGGTAATTTTCTATTAGATAACGGTCAGCAAATCAATGATTGTAAAATCGGTTTCCGCACATTTGGAAAACTAAATGCAAAACGGTCTAATGCAGTTATATATCCTACAGGAGGAGCCAGCACCACATTTATGGTTGAATCATTTTTTGGCGCTGGTTTGGACGTGGACACTACCAGGTTTTACCTCATATTGATCGACGCTTTAGGCAATGGCGTTTCCTCTTCTCCAAGTAACAGCATCAGCCAGCCGAAGACTTTGTTTCCACAATTCAGTATAAAAGACATGGTAAATACACAGCATAAAATGCTTACTGAAAACTTAAACATTCATCATTTAGCTGCGGTTGTGGGAGGTTCCATGGGTGGGTGTCAGGCATTACAATGGGCTATTAGCTATCCAGACTTTATGGATAAAGTGGTATCTATCGAAGGAACACCGAAATTTTCTGCCTATGACCTGTTATGGACGAATGCATATATCGAGGCCGTAAAAAATGATACATCCTATCGCGGGGGTAATTATAAAGTGAATCCTGTTGTGCCATTGACAATACAAATAACTCAACTGATCATAACTACTCCTGCATATTTGAATACCAGGGTACCGGCAGATAGTTTTTCTACATGGCTTACAACTGCCACCATAAAAAATCCCTTTACCGTCGATTGCAATAATATGATATGGCAAATAAAAGCTTGCGCTGCACAGGATATTAGTTCCGTGGCCAATGGTTCGATGGAAAACGCAGCTAAAATGATAAAAGCAAAAATGCTGATCATTGCCAATAAACAGGATCATATGATTAATCAGGAACTTTCTATAAAATTTGCCGGGATGGCAAAGGCAGAATTGGTTGTTATGGACAATGATTTAGGCCACCTGATTTTTAATGAGAAAATTGCAATAGAAGCAACGCGAAAGTTTTTATCGCAATAATTTTTAACCGGGACAAATTTTATCTCGTAATAAGTCTATAGTTATGCGCAATCTAATTTTGAAGATGTCGATGTCTTTGGAAGGTTTCATAGGCGGCCAAAATAGTTGGAATGAATGGGTCTTCAAGACCGGGGACGGGAAACATTGGCCTGGAATTGGAGAACTGAGGAAGCAGGAGGAACTTGAACAACGATCTAAGGAAATTTATAATTCAGAATTTTGATGGACTTCAACCCACACCGGGAAGTATTTTGCCAATCCACCGTTATTTTAATTGGGAATTCCGGACCGGGCGGCAGTAGTATAATGGAAAAATTGTCTATGATTGTTCTACTGGTATCATTCATGTCTGTGAAATGAAATATTAGGCCACCACATGCGCAGGGGCAGGAAACAGTACATGGACATCCTCTAACGTCAACGCCGGTTATCACACCTTCATTTGTCAAAAATGTTTGGTGTTTACTGCAGCATACCGGAATGCTTAATAAAAATGCAAAAGTCAGGCTGCGTACATCCATGTGGGTGGTTTGAAATATGACATAGAAATGTATTTAAACGTTGCCTATGCTTTTCATTTTCATAACTGAGCTTACAATAATCTTTGTGCTATAAGAAAATATTTAAATCAGATTCCTGCTCTATTGTTATTATATTTATTTTACCTTAGTACGGGGTAAGTGCGGTATTTACCGGACTTAGTCCGCACTTACCTTGAATATATATGGAATGATACACGAAGGAAACTGGTTTGATTTTTAATTTTTAATAAATGTATTGAGATGGGATCACAGATGGGATTTACCGGCAGAATTGGTAACGTAATCCAATACAAGTTGGGCGACAAATACTATACCAGATCAGCACCCCGTAAATTCAAACAGACCAAGGCCACAAAAGCAAAATCTATCGAATTTGGAATGGCATCAACCATTGGAAGAATCATCAGGCAAAATCTGGAATCAGTTATTTTTAACATGGATGACCGTAAAATGCAGACACGCCTGGTAGGTGAAATTTTCACATGGTTGCAATTCGCCAGGCATGAACCCGCTTCTGCTTTGACCCAGCCAACTTTTGATCAGTTTCAATTTTCTACCGGAATCCCGATTTTAGCAAATCGCTGGAATGCAAAGTTTATGATCAGCAGTCCGGTATCCGGCCAGATACTCATTGCAATTCCTTCATTCATTCCAAAAACTTCCTTCAAAGCCCCTACGGGTGCAGGTGCTGTCATTTGTAAAATAGCTTCTGTGGTAATAGACGTGGAAGATAAAAAGGAGCTGGGGAGGGCTCAAAGTGAAATTATTTATACACTGGACAGAAATAAAACAGAAGCACAAAACATCATTCACGCACTGCCCATTCCAAAAGGCAGTCTGCTTGTTACAGGTATGTGCCTTGAATATGTAGTAGAGCAGTATAAGCGCATGGTTCCTACAAAGGACAAATTATTCAAACCCTCCCAGATCATTTACTCTCTTTTTAATTAATCTAAGGTCAATAGTATCGGTATACTTTCTCCCGATGGAAAACGGGCAGTGTGTTCCATGTCACTTTAGTCAGTCACCACAACGGAACTGCAGTTGATACATAATGGTTTCACATCATTGGAAGATTTTACTGGTCACGATAAAGGATGGGATGGCTGCTTAAAGCAGCTGGGAGAACTTATAAAAACAAAATAATGACAGACAAATAAAATCAGGAATTGCCGTTTCGGATCTTATAGTCAATAACAGTGCGTAGCAGCGATGCATTCCATTCATACCAATAGTCAAAGGATCTGAAATGTTGTGGATCTGCCAGATCATAAACCGAACAGGAATGATAATAAGATGCTAGCCCTACCCGGATCCAGGGGATTACCTGCTTTTCTTTTCTGAGAAGTACACCTTCATTCGTAAGGAAAGCCCCGGCAAGTTCATATGTTAACCCACCTTTAAGCAACCTGGCATAATGAATTGCCATATCATTAAAATAAGCCAGTTGAATTTGTTTGTGTATCTGAATGAAAAGCCTTTCAACTTTTTTATATCCAATTTCGAAAAATGAATGCATACGGATTAAAATGATTTTTCCTTCACTGTTTTTTATTTCAATGTTATATGTCCTGCTGACTGGAATGAATTTGTAAGTAAACCGGGTTACACCAAAACGAAATCCTTCAATATCCTCTTTGGTAAAACGGGCATCATACAGAGGTCCTTCCAATTCAAGGTAGATTGGATCAATAGTTAAAAGTCTGGAGGCGCTTAAGGGGGTTCTTTTTATGCGGAATTCATGAACTGCTTCAGTCATAGAGTAAAAATAAACTTTTATCCGCCTTCTCGCGCGGGGCGCGCGATTCGGAAGAAAAGGACATTAAACGTTATGCTTTAAGCGTTAGGCATTAAGCATTACGCGTTACGCGTTAAGCGTTTGGCGTTACGCGTTAAGAGTTTTCTTCCTCCATTTCAATCAATCGCATTAATATTTTATCCCTGATATTTCTTTCAATAGTTCCCATAATAAATTGCATACCATCCTTATTATTTAATTCGTCGAACAGTTTCTCGTGGGCGGCCGACTCTTCAAGCCAGCTGCGCAAAAGCCTGAGTTCATCTTCACTCAGAACATAACCTGCTTTATAATTATACAGTACATTTAATATCGGCTCTAAATCCTTCATTGGCTTCTCTAAGTTACATACTAGCTTGTGCAATTATTTCTTTAGTCCTGACGTCCCGCTTACCATTAAAAAACTTGTCCAGCACCATTTGAAAAACCGGGTTGGTCTCTTCAAGTGATGCAAACAAGGTCATAGATGATTTTAGTTTCAAATCATCCGGGCTGCCAAATATTTTATTGGCGTCTTTCCCTGGCAGGTCAAGGAGGGCCTGGCATATTAATATCAGCCTGTTTCCCAGCATTGGATGTTTTAAATATTGATTAGCTTCCTGTAAATTTCTTATCGAATAGTATTTTGAGGTTTCACTAAACCCCAATCCCTGTATCTGGGGAAATATATACCACATCCAGTGAGTTCTTTTTCTACCCTGTTTAATTTCATCCAGGGCTGTCGAATAAACTTTATTTTGGGCATCAGTGAATCTTGAAAGATTTATTTCTTCATTCATATTCATGGTTGCGTCATTTAATGAGGTATGACTATTTTCACAAAATTATAACCTTCCGGATTTCAATCAGTTGGCACGGAGATTGAAACTCTCTAGATTAAAATGTGTAATATTAAAATGTATAACCATGAAAACAAGAAAATTTATAACAACGGTTTTACTCACCATATCAGCAGCAATTATCATCATATCCTGTTCTAAAAGTAACAGCAATAATAATGCACAAGGAACTACTATTTCTATTACAAGTTCCGGCTATTCACCTGCTACTTTAACTGTTGTGACTGGTTCAAGTGTAACATGGAAGAATAATGATTCCACGCCACACACTATTTCATCATCTGATGGAAGTATCAGCAGCGGAACTATTGCTGCAGGTTCTTCTTACAGTAAAACATTTACGTCTGCAGGAACCTTTAATTATTTTGACGCAGCAAAAACCAATATGACCGGTGTTTTAATTGTAACAGCTTCTATGGGCGGAGGCGGATATTGACAGGGCGGATATTGATAATATGTAATCACATATTGCTTGTAACACATTCAACAAATATTTCCCTCGAATGGGGAGCGTCCGATTTATGGCAGCATTTTGAAATGGCCTCAAGTATTAGCTGACGGGACTTTTGAGGGTAATGTTTTTTGAGTTTATCGGCGAGGTATTCGACTTCCCAGCGGTCATCGCAGGAGAATTTTGAAATGTTTTTACTTTCTTTAATTTTCCGATTATCGTAATCAGACCAGTCTTCGTATAATATGGGGTGAGCCATTGTATTTGTTTTGCCGAATTTAAATAATATAACGTCAAAAAAAGGCCATCAACAATTTTTAGTTTATGGCCTTTAACATATCAGCTTTGGAGTGGTTAATTACGAGTGGATAGCTTTCTTTACGGCTGAAATAGCATTGTCAATATGTAAATAAGCACGTTCCTGCAGGCCCTGTGCAAAACGATTGTCTTCGTCCTGCCCAACATCCTGTCTTGCTTTTTTAAGATAATCTATTGCTACGTGCAGACGGCCATCATGTTCATTGCGTTCATCAACAGCCGGATGATCTGCCAGGTTCTTACCATCGTCAACCGATGCTTTTTTGATTTCGTTGATGGCTGCATCAATCTGACGAACTGCTTCTATTTCATCATTCGTCTGAACCCAGTTACCCGGACGGTGTTCTATCATCCAGCGGGCTGCTCTCAGGTCAGACAAAGCATGTAAATAGTACGGATGTTCTCCTCTTTCAACATTGACAGTTGGTTTGCAGGCTGAACTTGTAAGAAACAAAAACGCGGCACCAACAATAAAAGTTAAACGCATAGACATTGAGTTTTTTTGTTTGGGTAATAGATTGAAAAATGAAAATGGTTAACCCTGCTTAAACAAATTTATTACCGGGAAATTGTGCAGATATACCTGAATAACAACCCGTTAACCTGATTACCTTAGGGTTTGCTTAACAACTAGTTACGGTCACCATCGAAGTCACTTTGGCTATCGTTTTTCACCGGTACCTGAGTAGATGAATTTTCTGATCATTGCCAAATGGGAAAATAAAACCATAGGCACAATGCAGGAGGGAAGCCATGCATAAGGGAAATGAAGGATTGCTATATTGGGCTGATCAAAACCAAATTTCTGTAAAGAAGATGGTATAGAAAATATCGCATGCCTGACAATTAAGAACAGAAGTCCCAGGCATAGCAGGTTCCACAATAAAATAATATTCCTTCCAATCAGTTTATTTACAAAACCAAAGTAAAAAACGATCGGAGCAGTTATGCCTGAAATGATATCATAATTTCCACCGGCAAATGTCATGAGTTTAGGAACCTGTTTGTCAAGGTATAACCAATAGAGTACAAATTCAATCGGGATCCTGATAGTATGTAAAAGCGTAAGTGTTCCGGGATCCATCTGATCGATGAATCGCCTGCCACTGCGTGTAACAAATAAAATGATTATGAACAACAGGGGAGGTAGAATAAATAAAATACCCCGGGGTGGATTCGTGTCAGTTACCTGGTAAAAACCGGTCAGCGAAAGTAAGCCCTGAATTACGAGCCATATCGATATGATCAGGAAAACAGCGAAAGAATAATTACTGGCCCTGTAAAATAAAAAAAAGGTTATACCAGTCGTTACAATAAATACTATGATTGAATAAAGTGGCAGATTTCCCATTATTCATTTATTTATTAAATCCTCACTTTGAATCTCCTAATTTGAAAGAAACTTTCAATGCCTGGTTTAAGATACATCTTTTAGAATAATTGATTATCGTCAAGAATGAGGTGCTTTTTTAAGAAATCTTTTACCGTTGATCCTCTATGATCAAATACCCAATAAAATGTTAATACGAAAAGTTTCTTAGTTGGGTGTGCTTTTTAATGTTTCAGCTATATGTTTTATAGTGTTTAATGACCTGTGTTATAGTTTAATTAATTTATTTTTTTTGTGCAACACCGCTGATACCTAACTGCTTGACTTTATCTTCTGTTCAGGTATATATTGAGTAGAATATCAGATTATCCAAATCAAAAACGATTATGTATGAAAACAAAATTAGCAGGTCTCATCGGCCTGTTTGTGCTGCTCGCACAATTGCATGTTAGAGCCAACTATGGCCCTGCTACCGTTAGTGAAAAACTAATTAAAGCCTTTCAGACTGCTTTCCCTATGGCCGAAAAGGTGGACTGGAAGGAGAATGGTGATCATTATTTTGTTCATTTCAAAGAAAACAATGTGGTCTCTGAAATCGAATACGACCACGATGGAAATTTTATTGAATCAGAAAGATATTATAAAGATCTTGGCCTGATTCCCATTCACCTTGCCTGGGAGCTTCACAAAAAGTTTCCGGATAAAACAGTATTTGGGATTACTGAAACAAATACTGAATCTGAAACTTATTATTATATAAAACTGGAAGATAGTAAGGGATGGATAACTGTAAAAGGTTCTTCCGACGGAATCTGCCAGGTGGTGGAAAAATTTAATAAACAATTATAATCGGGGTCGCTAAGTTGACCATGTGCCTGGGTAAACAACCATCGGTTGTTTACCTTTTTTTATAATGGC
Source organism: Bacteroidota bacterium (assembly GCA_013287475.1). Lineage (GTDB taxonomy): Bacteria > Bacteroidota > Bacteroidia > Chitinophagales > Chitinophagaceae > Puia. Next base: position 12,820 of record JABDDT010000042.1, on the reverse strand, counting down.
CGGTAATTTTTAAATAGTATAGACTCCGTCGAGTGAATCCTTCTGAAGAATCTTACTTATCTTTTTGCAAAGTACTTTAAAATCATCCGGCTTGGTCACAAACCATTTTGCTCCCAATTGCTGTGTTTTGGTTATATCATTCAAATTTTTCGACGTTGTGAAAATAACGACGGGAATGTCTTTATAGGACTCCTGATTTTTTAAATGAACCAGGCATTCAAAGCCATTCATTACCGGCATATTTAAATCCAAAAAAATATAGTCTGGCGGAGGCGGTAATTCCAGCTTTCTAAATGCTTCCTGGCAATTGGAAGTCAATTCGCAATGAAGTCCGGGTTGAACGATATGTATGGCATCCCGAAAAAACAGCTGGTCGTCAGGATCGTCATCAATCAACATAACTCTTTTGGGATGGCTCATCGCGATTTGAAATTAAGATATATTAAGCATTCAGAATTCCATATAGTTTTTCATCTTTCCAGCTCATTTATAAGACAATTTAGGGATTAAATCAGTTCCGGATATATATTAGGAGATATTAAAAATGAATATCTTTCCAGATAAAACTGGTACCATGATCCGTATTGGCTTGATCCGGGAGACGAAGATTCCGGCGGATAACAGGGTTGCACTTATTCCCTCGCAATGCAAATGGCTGCAGAAAAATTTTCCTTCACTCAAGATATTTGTCCAGCCTTCGAAGGACCGCTGTTACACGGACAAGGAATATGAAATGGCAGGCGTGACAATCACGGAAGACGTAAGCGATTGTGATTTCCTGTTTGGAATAAAGGAAGTGCTGGCGGATAAACTAATACCCGGAAAAAAATATCTGCTGTTTTCGCATACAAAAAAAATGCAGCCTTATAACCGGCCTTTATTCCGGGCGATCCTGGAAAAAAAGATTACCCTGATTGATTATGAATGCATGGAGCATGAGGATGGACAGCGTATTCTTGGATTTGGTTTTTTTGCAGGTATCGTTGGGGCACATAACGGTATGATGGCTTATGGTATGCGGACAAAACAATATGAACTTCCCAGGGTTTATAAGCAACCCAGTTTCCGCCAACTCATTCATGGATATTTCGGAATCAGACTTCCAAATCTGAAAGTCGTGATAACCGGTTCAGGAAGAGTAGCGCATGGATTGCTTGAAGTCATGAATCTTTTGGGAATTATTGAAATTGAACCGGATGAATATCTCTCCAGGAATTTCTCCTATCCTGTATTTACACAGTTAAAAGGTTCATTGCTTTACCGGCATAAAAAAAACAAGACGTACCATCGTGAAGAATTTCACGGGAATCCCGAATCATACGAATGTCTTTTTAACCCATATGCCGAGAGTTCCGATTTATTGCTGAATGGAATATACTGGGATCCACGCATGCCGCGATTATTTGAATGGGAAGATCTTTTATCTCCACGATTCAGAATTCAGACCATTGCAGATGTTACCGATGATATCAACGGCTCTGTACCCTGTAATCTGGGAGACGGAACCATGGAAAACCCGGTTTATGGAGTTAATAAAAAATCCCGTGAGCGCACTACGGCGTATATGGAAGATTCCATCGATATCATGGCTGTTGGAAATCTGCCCAATGAACTTCCCCGCGATGCATCCCGTTATTTCGGTGAACAACTTATCAAACATGTTCTCGAAGATCTGTTTAAAGAAAGATCTTTGGTTATTGAAAGAGCGACTATTGTTAAGGAAGGGGCGATTACGGAAGGGTACAAGTATTTGCAGGGGTATGCAATTTAATATGGGAGTATGGTCATCCGTAAAAGTCTTTCAGTAATTCTGTAAATTGAAAACTGTTTTTCCCTTCCGAATTTTTAATGATCAGTTCGTTCAAAATAACCAATTCAGGCTTTTTAGTTCCAAAAAGAGATATACTGCGGAAGGCAGGATGGACGGGCGTTTGGCGGACAGTTAGTTTTTCATGAAGAAAAAATCCATTTACGGATGCCAGTTTTTCAAAATAATCACTTCGGTGAAAAGGCAGGAGGATACTGAAATCGCCATCGTTTAACAGGCCGGAGCGGATTACTGAAATCAATTCATCCAGCGTCAATGATTCCTCGTGCCTGGCCTTATTCTTTTTCTGGTCTGGCGATCGAAGGTCAGACTCATAAAACGGTGGATTGGTGATAATGAAATCATATTTTGTTTGAAAAGGATAATGGCGTGCGTCTCCTTCAATAATATGGATTCGTTCAGACCAGGGACTTTCCTGAATATTTTCTTCAGCCTGTTTAAAAGAATCATGGTCCAGTTCAATGCAATCAATAATTGCATTAGAATTTTGCGCCAACATGATCGGAAGCAATCCTGTTCCTGTTCCTATATCGAGAATTCTTTTTGCTTCATGTAAACGTTTTGTCGTCCATGCACACAGTATGCAGGAATCGGTACATACTTTCATCACCGACTTGTCCTGCTGAATAGTAAATTGTTTAAACCTGAAATAAGAGTTGGACATAATGGGATTTTTACCAGCTGGCACGGGCAGTCACCGTTACAGACAAGGGAGAAAATTCCTGATCCAGGTATTTATAATAGCCTGTGACGGAGATCATAGCTGCATTGTCTGTGCAATATTCCATCTTAGGAATAAAAGTTTTCCATCCGAGAGATTTACCGGTTTCTTCAAATGATTTTCGCAATCTTTTATTCGCAGCAACACCGCCTGCCAGGCAAATATCTTTTATACCTGTTTGTGTGGCAGCTTTTTTTAATTTATTTAGTAAGATGGAAACGATCCGTCCCTGAATGGATGCACATATATCAGGGAGATTATTCTCTATGAAGTACGGTGTTTTAGCTTTTTCGTTTTGAATAAAATATAATATGGCAGTTTTGAGTCCGCTGAAACTAAAATTTAATCCGGGGATTTGCGGTTCGGGAAATTTAAATCGCAAAGGATCTCCTGAAGATGCGTATTGATCAATAAGAGGTCCGCCTGGATAGGGGAGACCCAGAATTTTCGCAGATTTATCAAATGCTTCACCAGCCGCATCGTCGGTGGTTTCACCGATCACTTTCATTTGTGATGGCGAATTACAGACTACGATCTGCGTATGACCTCCGCTGACGGTTAAACAAAGAAATGGAAAGGCAGGCACAGATTCAGGATTTTCATTTCCTCCGATAAGATTTGCAAGAACATGTGCCTGCATATGGTGTACAGCAATTAACGGGATGTTCATTGAAAAGGCGAGTGACTTTGCGACCTGTGCACCCACCAGAAGCGATCCTATGAGTCCCGGGGCCTGGGTAAATGCGACGGCGTTTATATCTGTCAGTGAGACATCAGCCTTCAGGAGTGCCTGATCCAATACCGGAAGAATATTCTGCAGATGTGCCCGGCTGGCCAGTTCGGGTACTACGCCTCCATAGCGACTATGGACTTGCTGACTTGCTATAATGTTGGATAATATGACGCCATCCCGGCAAACGGAGGCGGCGGTTTCATCACAGGATGACTCGATTCCCAGAATAGATATAGACAAAACTTTCGATTGAGGTGCAAAGATACCAAGAGAAGGAGTTGCAACTACAGGATACTAACGGAAGGAGTAATTAATTTGTTGAACGGATGGCAACTACAGGATCGAGACGGGCTGCGATGACAGCGGGAATGATGCCTGCAATAATGCCCACAAAAAGACAAATGCCTACCGCGAGTCCGATGATGTCCATTGGTATAAATACCTTAAAACTAAACATACTGGAAAAGACGCCGGCGAGTACAAAAACGGCAATCATGCCGAATAGTCCGCCGATAATACAGAGGAAGGAAGATTCAAGCAGAAATTCAGAAACGATTGTGCTCTTTTTGGCGCCCAGTGCTTTCTTCAATCCGATCTGGGCGGTACGTTCGCGAACGGTAACGAACATAATATTTGCGACGCCGAACATCCCGACGATCAGGGAGAGAGCAGCAATGGCCCATCCGCCGATATTGATATTCGAAAAAATGCTGTCCATGAATTTGCTGAAGGATTCAATATCATTGAGTGAATAATCGTCTTCCTGGCTGGGAGATAATTTATGAATGGAACGCATAGCTCCGTCCAGTTCGTCTTTTAATGCCGGGATACTTACATCTTCCTTTCCTTCGACAATAATTTTCGGTTGTGCATCCTCGTCACGAATGATTTGTTTCAGAAACTTATAGGGCATAATGATACAATCATCATATTGCCACATATCCAGCATGCTCTGTCCCTGTTTCTCAATCACGCCGATTACTATGGCGGGCTTGCCACCTTTCAACCGGACTGTTTTGCCAATGGCAATCTCGGGGTTCACGAATATTTTTTCAGCCACGTTGTATCCTATCACTAATGAGTTTGCGGCCTGGTCAAAATCTGTCTGTTGCAGATATCGTCCATACCCAACATTAAAATGTTCGATTTTGGCAAAATCTTCCGTCACTCCATAATAATTGGTTCCGTTCAGCATATCATTTCCGTATTCAAATACAGATTGATCCTGGGTCATGTAGGTTGCATTCTGAATGATCGGAACCCTGTCCTTCAATTGTTTCAGTTCTTCATATTTGGGAGTGGGTCTTTTATAATAACGCCACCAGGGATAGTTATTATCGTTTCGGTATTCCCATTTATCTATAAAGACCGTGTTTGTTCCCAGCGTTTTAATATCGTTTTGCACGGCAGTTTTCATGCTGTTGATTGTAGCCAATACACTGATAATACAGAATATTCCAAAGGTGATTCCAAGCAACGACAGGAATGTCCGCAGTTTATTGGAACGGAATTCCTGAAGCGCCATTTTCAGGCTGGTGTAGATTATGTTGAAATAGCGTGACAGATACCTGGTTTTGATCCTAAATATCGTAATAAATAGGCGAATTTCTTCGCCGTCCATCACGATTAATAAATTAAAAAACTTTAACGCGCCATTGACGGCCAAAAACTTTGCCAGGGGCGGTTTTTTCCATTCCTTCCTTATGTTTCAGTTGCTGATCACTGTTTACACTGTCAGCAATACCGCACCAGGGTTCGATGCAAATGAAGTCAGCGTCTTTGGAAGACCAAATGCCCAGGAAGGGAAATTCGCCCATCTGAAATAAAATGCCATGGGGAGTTTTACCTGAAATCAAAGAAATTTCGGATGAAGCGGGATATTTAAAAACCAGGGCATCCTGATAAAAAAGTGATTTTTTCAGATTGAGCCGGTTGGTATCTTGCAAAACCTGAATAGGCTCCAATTGAATGAGTCCTTCGCCGGATATTGGCCATCGGGAAAGATTTTCATTCTCTTCAAACTTCAAATAGTAATCTTCAAATTTCGTATCGGCAGTAAGAGGAAGCCGAAAGGCAGGGTGACCGCCTACAGAGAAAATAAGCATTCCCTGGCCGGTATTTGAAACCAGGTATTCTGTGCTGAGTTCATCGCCCCGTACCTGATAACGTATCCGGAACTCAAAGTCGAACGGATAATTTGTTTTGGTTTCAGCATTGCTTCGCAATAACATGGTAACTTCTTTCGGAGATTGTTTTTCCACCTGGAATTCCATATCTCTTGCAAATCCATGCCGGGGTAGCTGGAAAGATTTTCCCTGGTAGTAATAAGTATTTTTTTTCAGGCTGCCAATAATTGGAAATAATACTGGTGACCGCTTTGCCCAGAATGCAGGATTTCCATTCCATAAATATTCAATTCCTGTAACAGTATTCAGGATACTTTGAAGTTCAGCACCTTTAGTAGCGACTTCAATTTTTAAAACTTCATTTTCAATAATGATCATATTATTGTAATTAGCGGAAGATGGTTGCAACAAAGTTAATGTCTGCCTGCTCACGGCGAAATCATTTATATTGCGTTCCAATGAAACCCATTTCCTTAATTTTATTCTTTTCCGGATTATTTTTTTTGGTATCCTGCAGCAAGCCGGAGGCGCCTGAATATCTTGGTTTCCGCGATTTTTCACTGGATAATATCAGTATGGATTCTGCCCTTTTGCATACACAGCTTGCTTTTTACAATCCGAATACATTTGTCATGGAATTGAAAAGAGGAGAAGTAAATGTTTTTCTTGATAATAAGCTGGCGAATCACTACATCATGGATTCCACGATCAATATTCCAAAGAAAGATACTTTTTTTGTTCCGCTGAATCTGCGGATTAGTCCGAAGCTTTTAATAAGCAGCGCACTCAGTATGCTGATGAACAATAATAAAATCAAAGTGCGCATGGAAGGAAGCATACGTGTAAAAAGAGGCGCAATCACTTTTACGGTACCGATTAACTATGAGGTACTTGAAACGATAAAATAGTATAAGAGTATAGGAGTATAAGAGTATAAGAGTGTGGAACAATATTCAAATTATCCTAACAATCGTAGATAAGATTGTCCCAATTCATATACTCATATACTCATATACTCCTATACTGCAGTTAGGTGTTAAGTGTAAGCAGGATCGCCGCAATTTTCTCCTCCGTATCTTTTCTCTTCCTTTTTTCCAGATCTACGACTTCGGGTCTGGCATTTTGAACGAATCGTTCGTTGGATAATTTTTTATTCAATGATTCCAGAAATTCTTTGTAATAAACCAGTTCTTTTTCAAGATCTACTTTTCTTTTGGAATCATCCACCCTTTGCGGGGTTTCAAATCCCAGCTGATAAGACAGAAATGGGATTATGGCAATGCCGGGTTCATTAGGAATGGAACCGGATGAGTATTCAATTTTATGGCAGTTAAGCTGCTTGAGTATAATTGCATTGAGACTTTCATTCTTACCAAATATCTCTGAAGGAATAATTAATCGCGCGATCACCTCACTGTTTTTCAACTTCTGCTGCTGACGGAATTCCCGTCCAACGGTAAGGAGCATACGAAGTTTTTCACCCGTTTCAAGCATGGATGCGCTAACAGCTGGTGCAGGTGTAAATTGTTTCATACAAAGATCATCCCCTTCAGCTCTGTCACGAAGCTGGTGATAAATTTCTTCCGTTACAAATGGCATAAAGGGATGTAACCATTGGATCAGTTCTTCAAAAAACGAAATTGTTTTTTCGTAGAAAACCGGATTCAGCGGTTGTTCATATCCGGGCTTCACCCATTCCAAATACCAGCTGCAGAAATCATCCCAGATTAATGAATAGATTGTTTTCAGTGCTTCACTGATTTTATAATCATCCAGTAGTTTATTGATTTGTGTTTTTGCCTGGCTGAAACGATTGTCGAACCATTGTACGGCAAAAGATCCAGGATCTGATTCTACTGTTTTCTGATCTTTCGAAGACAATCTGTCTCCCCATATTTTCACCAATTTCAGGGCGTTCCAGATTTTATTATTAAAATTTCTTCCCTGTTCCAGGCTGCCTTCTTCAAATAAAAGATCGTTACCGGCAGGAGTGGAGATCATAATTCCAAAGCGGACGGCATCAGCTCCATATTTGTCGATCAGTTCCAGAAGATCGGGTGAATTTCCCAGGCTCTTGCTCATTTTTCTTCCAAGCTTATCTCTTACCATTCCGGTAAAATAGACATCCGGAAAGGGGATCTCTTTTTTGAATTCCAATCCTGCCATGATCATTCGTGCCACCCAGAAAAATATAATATCCTGCCCTGTTACTAATATGGATGTAGGATAATAGTATTTGAAATCCGCGTTGCCCGGATTGGTAATTCCTTTAAACACTTCTATTGGCCAAAGCCAGGCTGAGAACCAGGTATCGAGAACATCTTCGTCCTGCACCAGTTCTTCGTGAACAGCCAGCAGTCCGTACTGATCCTGGTAAGCTTCCAGCGCAAGAGATTCATTTTCCGCCACAACAAAATTTCCTTTTGAATCATACCAGGCAGGGATACGTTGTCCCCACCATAGCTGGCGGGATATGCACCAGTCCTTGACATTTTCGAGCCAGTATTTATAAGTGGCCAGAAATTTATCTCCTGGGTGAATTCTGATTTTTCCTGATACAACGGCGTCGAGGGCAGGTATAGCCAGGGGTTTCATTTTCAGAAACCACTGAGTTGAAATCCTTGGTTCCACGACAGCATGACTTCTCTGCGAAAATCCAAGTCTTGTGGAATAAATTTCCTCTTTTAAGATGAGCCCATCTTCCTTAAGCCTTTCCACCACTTTTTTGCGGGCTTCAAACCTGTCCATACCCACAAAAATTTCGGCTGCCGGGGAAAGGGTTCCGTCTTCATTTAAAGTATCGATAACCGGCAATCCGTATTTTAAACCAATATTATAGTCATTGATATCGTGTGCAGGTGTTACTTTAAGTGCACCAGTACCAAAGTTCATATCGATTTGTTCATCAGTGATCAGTGGAACTTTTCGGTTTACCAGAGGTATTATAATTTGTTTTCCCAGTAACTGCCGGTATTTTGGATCTTTTGGATTAACGCAAACCGCTGTATCGCCCATGATGGTTTCAGGTCTTTGTGTGGCGATCGTTATGAACTCCTCTGAATCAGCAATCGGATATTTTATATAGTAGAGTATTCCTTCAACATCTTTGTATTCCACTTCTTCATCGCTCAATGCTGTTTTTGCTGAAGGATCCCAATGAATCATACGTGCGCCGCGATAGATCATTTTTTCCTGGTATAGCTTTATGAAAATTTTCATTACAGCGCGGTAATAATGGTCATCCATGGTAAACGTGACACGGTTCCAGTCAACACTGCATCCTAATTTTTCGATCTGGCCATAAATTATAGAGCCATATTTTTCCTTCCATTCATAAGCATATTTCAGAAAGGCTTCACGGGATAAACTGTTTTTGTCAATACCCTGGTCTTTAAGCATGGATACTACTCGGGCTTCAGTGGCAATGGATGCGTGATCGCTTCCGGGTACCCAGCAGGCATTGAATCCGCTCATGCGCGCACGGCGAACAAGAATATCCTGAACGGTTTCATTGAGTGTATGGCCCATATGAAGTACACCCGTTACGTTCGGCGGAGGTATTACAACGGTATATGGTGTCCGGCTATCAGGAAAGCTGTTGAAATAATTTTTTACATTCCAATGAGTCGACCATTTGGATTCAGTTCCTGCAGGTTCGTAGTGTTTGGTTAATTCCATCCGGGGCATCCATTTTAAGGACTGCAAAGTTAGTTAATCGGTGAGAAGGATGGAAAGGAGCAGGGTCAAAAAAAAAGTTTCCACCAATCAGTAGAAACTTATATTAATAAGATAAAATGAATTCACCCTCATTTAACGGGAATAGAGGTGTTGAAATCAGTTTTAAGGGCCCTGCAACTATTATGCGAACCAATACAAATAGGAGAGCAACATTACCAGGGCTAAAAATCCAAAAGCGAATAAAGCAGTCTTCGCATTTTCTCCCAAATGAATTGAATGAAGCATTTTTTTCATACATGAAAAATTTAAAGTGAAACCATGTTTAAAAACATTTGTTTCAAAGGGTCTGGACAGAATCAACTCGGGTCGGTTAGTCTTACGATATGGGTAGGATGCCAGGGAGAAAAACTACGGTTGGCGGCCGTACTACGACAAATATAAACTGTTTTTTTTTGAGATACTAGTGTTTTGGCAGTTTTTTTACGGTTTTACGCAAAGAGTCAATGGGTTATGGATTATTAATTATCAATTATTAATGATTAATTATTAATTATTGGTCGGGGGTTATTAGTTATAGGTTAAGAATTATGAGTAATGGTGGAGGGTTTATGGCTATCCATAAATAAAAAAACTCCGGGCTGGCCGGAGTCGTCGTACTGGGTCTTTTTAGGGTTTATGGCTTTTGGTAAACGTCCATAAACTATTTAGGCTAAAGTAAATACGTAAGAAAACAGCATGATAGCGCAGAAGTACAACACGGCAATTACAACTGCCAGGGTTGCCTGTTCTCCTATCTGTCCAATGTGAAGGTGTTTCATGTAATGGAATTTAAGGTGTTATTAATAAAGCAGGGATGTACGCTTTCAAAAGAGTACGGAAAAATTTATGTTTTAAATAAGTTATTTTCTGTTAACTGAAGGGTGATTATCCTAACTTTATTAGCAAAAGGTCATCCCGGATTTAACCGCTATGTATGCAATAGTAGATATTGAAACCACAGGCAGTTATGCTGCTAATAACGGCATCACTGAATTAGCTATTGTGCTGCACGATGGAAATAAGATCATTGAGCGGTACGAAACTCTGATTGATCCTCAGTCTCCCATTCCGCAATATGTTCAGGTGCTTACGGGCATTCGTCCGGATATGCTGGTAGGTGCCCCGTTGTTTTCCGATGTGGCCCAGCGCGTTTATGACATGCTGAAGGATGCAGTATTTGTAGCCCATCATGTTAATTTCGATTATTCATTCATCAAATTTCACCTGGAGTCCTGTGGATTTGAACTGGACGTAAAAAAACTTTGTACCGTAAGATTAAGCAGGAAGGTTTTCCCGGGTCTTCAGGGATACAGTCTGGGTAAGCTTTGCCGGGATCTGGAAATACCCATTTTAAACCGTCACAGGGCTGGGGGAGACGCAGATGCTACGGTCATTCTTTTCGAAAAAATATTAAAACAGGATAGTCAGGGAGCTGTTGGTCACATGCTGCATGGTAAGAGTAGGGAGCAATATCTGCCTCCAAACCTGCCATCGGAGCAGATCGCTTCCATTCCTTATACCCCGGGTGTTTATTATTTTCATGACCTGAAGGGTAAGGTGATCTATGTAGGAAAGGCAAAAAACCTTCGCAGTCGTGTTTGCAGTCATTTTTCAAACAATAGTACAGGCCTTCGAAAACAGGAATTTCTGCGGAATATTTATTCCGTTTCCTGGCAGGATTGCGGAACTGAACTCATGGCATTTCTTTTTGAATGTGTTGAAATCAGACGTCTCTGGCCGGCTTATAATCGCAGCCTTAAAAGGTTTGAGCAGACCTACGGATTATATGTTTACGAGGATCAGTCGGGCTATCTCCGCCTGACAATAGAAAAGAAAAAACAAAATCTGACTGCCTATTATAGTTTCAACAGTCTTTCAGAAGGTTGGCAGATATTAAGAAAACTCGTATCACAGTTTGAACTCTGCCCCAAATTGTGTTTCATACAAAAAGGAAATGAAGCATGTGCGGGTTTAACTGATAAAACCTGTCATGGTGCCTGTATTCAATCGGAAACGGCTGATGATTATAACCGGCGGCTCAGGGCAGCTTTGCGATCCTTACAGGAAATGCTTCCTTCTTTTATAATTAAAGACCGTGGCAGGAATTCTTCAGAGGAAAGTTTTGTTCTGATAGAAAACGGCCGGTTCTACGGAATGGGATGGCTGGATAAAGAATTACAAATTCAGAATCTTGATTCACTTAAGGAACAACTGACTGTTTATCCAGAAAACGATTATATGCGTGGACTGGTTTATACCTATGCGGAGAAATGGCCGGAGAAGAAAGTATGGGAGTATGGGAGTATGGGAGTGAAGAGTGAGTACAAGAGTATAAGAGTATAAGAGTATAAGAGTATAAGAGTATAAGAGTTTGAGAGTGGGGGAATTAAAATTAAAGCAAGGATTTTACAAGTTTAAGAAATTGAAAGCGGGGAATCATTCTTGCTCCAAGGGATTCGAGATGTGAAGTATATACCTGACAATCGATCAGTTCTACTCCCTCAGACTGCAATTGCTGAACATACTTTATGAAAGCATATTTGCTTGCGTTGCTATGCCTGCTGAACATACTCTCACCATAAAAAATTTTACCCAGACGAATACCATATAAGCCGCCGACCAGTTCGCCATTTAATCTTACCTCAGCACTAACAGCATAACCTGCAAAATGCAGATCGTTATAAGCATTCCGCATTTCTTCGGTTATCCAGGTTCCGTTTTGTCCGCGGCGCGAAATGGCTTTGCACTGACTGATAACAGCATTAAAATCCTTGTTGATGGAAAATTCGAAAGTCTGCTTCTTCAGCAATTGCTTCATACTGGAACTGATTTTCAGTTCCGATGGAAATAAAACAAAACGGGGATCAGGGCACCACCAGAGAATATATTTGTTTTCATACCATGGGAAAATTCCATTACTATAAGCGTGCAATAATCTTTCCCTTGATAGGTCGCCTCCAATTGCAAGCAGACCGTCTTCATCAGACATTTCCACAGGTGGAAACCGAATCTCCTGGTCGAGGGCAATTAATGGCATAGGGCATCAGGAGTTTATAAAATAGAAATCAGGTATTGGATAATACTTCAATCGTAGCACCAATGCCACGATCAGTAATGGCATCACATAATGGTTTTAATTCATCATAACTTCCCTGCTTTACAGCATATTTCCCCTGAGTATGAATGATCATCGCACATTGTTCAGCCTGTTCTGTTGAATGATGACAAACTTCAATAAGGGTTTGAATCACCCAGTCAAAACTGTTTACCTCATCGTTCCATACGACCAGACTATAAGGTGATTCTTCATCGGTAAGTAAATCGGTGTCAAAAGCCTGTTCTTCCACGGCCCTTGGTTTATTTAACTGCACTGCCATAGTATAAAATTAAAACAATGATTCCTTTATGCAAAGGGCGAAGCGGTAAGCTTTATTTAAAAATGATCCAGGTCATCCTCATCATATGTCCCTGATTATACCCAAAAAAATCATTTAAAAAGGCCTATAAAGCAATTAAGACTGGCCCGGACTTTGAACTGACTGATTATCTGATTATTAAAATTAAACAAATGAAAACTTTATTATTTTATTCAGCCCTGTTTCTTGGTCTGGGACTTTTTTCCTGTGGCAACAATAATTCGCAAAGCCAGGATACAGTTGACAGTGCAAAAGCAATAAATAAGGAAGTAAAACCTG